>JAYYJN010000309.1:0-5711 GCA_036146215.1 Planctomycetota bacterium | reverse complement strand
GGTGCGATCAAGCAGTATATTGAGTTGCAGCACGAGGATGCTGCCTTTTACTTTATTGCGAATTTGCATGCGTTGACAACGGTTCGGGAGCCTGAAGTTCTGCAACAGTATACGCGGGATGCCGCCATTGATCTTCTGGCTCTCGGCCTGGATCCCGACCATGCAGTCCTGTTTGTGCAGTCTGATATTCCTGAAGTCTCGGAGTTGACCTGGCTGTTATTGACAGGCACGCCGATGGGCTTGCTTGAACGCTGTCATGCTTATAAAGATAAAAAAGCGAGGGGCCTCTCGGCCGACGCCGGTTTGTTCAACTATCCGGTGTTGATGGCAGCTGACATCCTGGCCTACGATTCTGATACCGTCCCGGTCGGTGCCGATCAACTACAGCACATCGAAGTCTGTCGCGATCTGGCCGCCAGTTTCAATCACCAGTACGGGGATGTCTTCCGCATGCCCAAAGCGAACGTGCTGGACGCCTCTGCCAAGGTTCCCGGTGTCGACGGAGAGAAGATGTCCAAGAGTTACAATAATACGCTTGAGCTTTTTGAGGACCCCAAAGCGCAACGAAAAAAGATTATGCGAATCACGACCGATTCGCGTCCGATGGAAGAGGCGAAAGAGCCCGAAAGCGACTCGATTTATCAGCTATTTTCGCTCGTGGCGTCCGAGGCAGCGCGTGAGGAAATGGCCGCCCTCTACCGTCGAGGAGGGTTTGGTTACGGCGAGGTGAAAAAGGCGCTGGCTGAGGCGGCGGAAAACTATTTTGCACCGGCCCGTGCAGCCCGCGAGGAGTGGGCCGCCACACCTGATCGAGTCGATCAAGTACTCGGTGACGGAGCCGCGGTAGCGAGAAAAGCAGCCCAGGAAGTGTTGCGTCGAGCGAGCGAGGCGTGCGGGACTACGCAGCGAAAGGGCAGTTGACGTGCAGATTCTGGGCATGGGGAATGAAATTATTGAGTGCCTGCGTGTTGCCCGGATGATCGAGCGATATGGAGAACGATTTCTCTGTCGCGTCTTCACCGCAACCGAAATTGCTTACTGCCAACGACGGCATCAGGCAAGCCAACATTTTTCAGCTTATTGGGCGGGCAAAGAGGCGGTTCTCGCAGCACTCGGAAGTAAACCGCCCACAGGTTTCCGCTATCAGGAAATCGAAATTCTAAGTGACAGTTCTACCGACCGACACGTTTTGCTGCACGGGCCGCTGGCAGAATTGCAGCAGCGACGCAAGATTATCGAGTGGAAAATCAGCTTGGCACACTGTCGCTCGCATGCCACGGCCCTCGTGCTCGCCTTCGGTGAACACCGCTCCATGTAACAGACGTCGGATTTAGTGTTACGCTTTTTTCTTGGTTTTCTTGGCCGCACGTTTTTTGGCAGATTTTTTCTTCTTGGCCGCCTTCTTCTTTTCGGTAACGACCCAGTCGCCATCGGTCCAATTTGCTTCCCAGCCACTTGGTTTACCGTCCTCTTCGCTCATCACGTAATGCACTTTTTCCTTACGTCGGAACCGCACAATGGCGGGTCGTCCCTTTTTATCTTCCGCCGGGGCTTTCGCCAGATGCGCGTATTTTGGATCGAGTTCATCCGCATGTGGAAGAATTTCTTTGATTTTCGGGTTACGGGTCTCTCTCGATCGCGGATAATTGCTCGACGCGAGAAAGATCCCCGCGGCACCGTCACGGAGCACAAAATGCCCATCCGATTTTTCGCACGGCAATTCCGGCATGGGTATCGGGTCGGCTTTCGGCGGTGCTGGTTCACCGTTTCGTAAAAGTTTACGCGTATTTTTGCAGGTATCGCTGGTGCAGCCGAAATATTTCCCAAACCGCCCGTTTTTTAACTGCATTTCGGCGTCACATTTATCGCATTCAAGCACCGGCCCATCGTAGCCCTTTATCTTGAAGGCCCCTTTTTCGATTTCGCAGCTATCGCAATCCGGGTTGTCACCGCAGACGTGCAGTTTGCGTTCTTCATCCACGAGGTATGCGTCCATGGTGCGATTACACTTCTTGCAACGTCGCTTGTTCTGCAATTCCTGCAACTCGGCCTCGGCCTCATCGCCACCGATTTCGACGACCTCCTCGCCCGGAGTCAGCGGAAGAGTCTGGGTGCATTTTTCCTTCTTCGGCAAGCCATAGCCGGAGCAGCCCAAAAAGACCCCCGTCTGACCGGTGCGAATCTGCATTTCACGTTCACATTGAGGGCAAGAGATCGGAGTTGGCGTCGGATCATTCGGCCGCATGCCTCCCGTGGTCGTATCGCTGTCCTCTGCCCGTTTCAGAGCATCGGTGAAATCAGAGTAAAACTTATTCAACTCATCGACCCAATGCGCCTTGCCTTGTGCGATGGCATCCAGGCTTTCCTCCAGGCCTTTTGTGAAATCGTAATTCAGTAAGTGTGGAAAACACTCAACCAGTCGCTCGGTGACAATATCTCCAATTTTTTGTGCAAACATTCGCCGCCGATCAACACGCACATAGCCGCGTTCCTGAATTGTGCTGATCACACTGGCATAGGTGGAGGGTCGCCCGATCCCTTTCTTTTCCAACTCACGCACAAGACTCGCCTCGTTGTATCGGGCGGGAGGTTTGGTGAAATTTCTCTCCTTACGAAGCGCCTCAAGCGGTAATACTTGCCCGACTTCGACCGGTGGCAAAATGCGATCTTCCGAATCAAAACCGAACACCTTTTGATAGCCATCAAAAATAAGTACACGGCCTCTGGCCCGCAGTTCGTGGGCCGCCGCGGTAATCGTGACCGTTGTGTTATCGAATTTCGCTGGCGGCATCTGGCAGGCAATAAATCGATTGCGGATCAGGTTGTAGAGTTTTACCTGATCTGCCTCGACACCTTTCAGGCTTGCCGGCTGCAGGCGTACATCAGAGGGACGGATCGCCTCGTGCGCTTCCTGCGCATTATCGTCGTGCTTGCCGTAAAAGTTCGGTTTTTCAGGCAGGTAATCCGAGCCAAAATCTTTTTCAATCAGTTTCCTTACAGCGCCGATTGCATCATTGCTCAGGTTCGTGGAATCGGTTCGCATGTAGGTGATGTAGCCCGCTTCGTATAGTCGCTGTGCGAGTGTCATTGTCTTCTTAACGGCGAATCCGAGTGCGTTTGCCGCCGCTTGCTGCAGAGTCGATGTAATAAAGGGTGGGCTGGGACGTTGGGTGCGACTTTTAGTCTGAATGTCTTCGACCGTGCAGGATGCACCCTCGATTGCATCTGCAACTCGCGTTGCTTCTACTTCGTTGCTTAAAATAGTTTGATCTTTGCCTGCCCCGTCCGTTACGTCAGCACCGGTCAACAGACGTTTGCCATCGACTTTGACCAGATCCGCGACAAGGGTCGCAGCAGCCTGAAAATCAACCTGGATTTCCCAGAATTCGTCCGGAATGAAGGCCCGAATTTCCTGCTCCCGTTCCACCACGAGTCGAGTCGCTACCGACTGCACGCGACCGGCACTCAAGCCTCTGGCGACCTTCTGCCACAGCAACGGTGAGAGCATGAATCCTACAACCCGGTCCAGAAACCGTCGGGCTTGTTGCGCATTGACGCGATTCATGTCGAGCTGGCTTGGATTGGCAAATGCATCTTGAATCGCCTGTTTGGTGATTTCCGCAAAGGTGACCCGTTTATAGCGACTCGGATCCCCCCCGATTTCCTCACGCAAGTGCCACGCAATTGCCTCTCCCTCGCGATCGAGGTCAGTAGCGAGGTAAATATCGGATGCGGTTTCTGCTATTTTCTGCAATTCCTCCAAGACTTTCTCTTTGCCCGGCAGAACGCTGTAGTTCGCTTCCCAGTTGTTCTCCGGATCAATGCCCATCCGTCTCACGAGGGCCGCCTGTTTTTTGGCGGCCTTCTCTTCAACGGTGAGTTTCACGCCCTTTTTTCCGGGAGGAGTTTTGCCTCCACCCTTGGTGGGCAGATCGCAGATATGGCCTACCGATGAACGGACGATGTAATCGGAACCCAAATACTTATTGATGGTCTTGGCTTTTGCAGGGGATTCCACAATCACCAGCGCTTTGCCGCTTGACCCTTTGGTTGGCGATTTTTTCTTTTTTGCAGCCATGAATTCCCAGTGGGAAGTAGTCAATGATGCCAAAATAGTATGGCCCGCCGCTTATGCAGGCACCCGGAACTGGCGTTGCAAAGGTGCCTGCTTCACGTACAATCACGCAAACGGTGGGATGTTGCTACTTGTGTTTTGACAACCATTAATACGCGGTCCTGCTGGCTGTCAAGGACTCAATTCTCTTCGGCAACTCGGAACGAATCCTTTTATCTCTTTGTGAGACTACTGGTTATGGCGAGTCCTTTTGCTGTATTTCGCAAGTATCAGGCGGCGTTTCTCGTTATTTTTGGTGTTCTGATCATCGTGATCTTCACAATCGGAGATTCCGTTTCACGCCTCACCGATACGGGGGGTGGGGATCAGGAAGATCCGATTGTAGTGCGTTGGAAGGGGACGGAGCTTACCGAAAGTCAATTGCAACGCCTCCAATACGGCAAGCAAGACGTGCTCAATGCGGTCTATTCAGTGCAGAACGCTGCCATGGCCAAAGGGGCCTTTCCTCGATTTATGCAGCAGGCCACCATGCGGCAGCAGATGGGTCTACCGGTCAGCCGGCCGGGAATGTTATTTACCGAGAACGATCTGGATCGTGAAGAAATTGTACGCACGAAAATTCTGGCAGAGTGGGCCACTCAAATGGGAATGGTCGTGCCGGATACGGAGATCGCCGAGCACCTGAGGCAGATCAGTGACAATAAACTCAGTTGGGAGGAAATGCGTGCAATTTTGCGAGGTGGGCAGAATACGACATACAAGCGATCGATCAAAGCGGTCAACGAATTGATTCGTGAAAAGTTGCTTGCCCAGAAAGCAATCGCATTGTCGTTTGCGGCCCTCGGAGAACTAACCCCGGGGCAGCAGTTCGGCTATTTTGCACGAAGCAATCGTCAGATCGAGATGGATGTGCTGGAAATTCCAGTGAGTGCCTTCGTTGATCAGGTAGCGGAGCCGGAGTCAAAAACGCTGCAAGCCTATTTTGACAAGTATAAGTATCAGACCCCGCTGTTTAATTCGATTGCCGGAGTGAGTTATAAATCGCCAGAGCCCGGGTTCAAGCTACCTCATCGAGTGGCTGTCGACTACGTAAAAGTCAACGCCGATCAAGAAATCGAGAAGTGGCTCGATCAGGTGACCGATGAGGAAATCGCTACATACTACGAAGAGAACAAGCGAATGGATCAGCAGCTGCACGTCGTCGACGCGCTGGATCTGCCCGATGCCGAGGACTTCGCTCCCGATGGCGCGAGCAATTCGGAAGATGCGGGAGCTAGTGATGCTGAGCCTCAACCTGCAGAGGAGGAAGCAGGCAGTGGGGACGATGCGGATGCATCGGCGGTGCCCTCTGCAGCACCCGACACCAAAGAAGAAAAGGCCACCCCGACCCCGCAGGAGGGCAGCAAGCGAAGCAGTCGCGCGCGGATTCGGCAAGTCGCGTTCACGGGAGAAGAGGCCGAAAACGGGTCTCCCACGTCCGATACCGGCGTTGGTAATGAATCAGCCGAGAACGAATCCGTGGAAGACATTGCGTCGGCAGAAGACGCGTCGACGTCGAGTCAATCAAAGGATGAGGGTGCGGCGGCCGACGCGGGCGGGAGCGACGGTGCAGTTCGAAAAGAACCCACTTATAAAC
>JAYYJN010000308.1:0-3172 GCA_036146215.1 Planctomycetota bacterium | reverse complement strand
GATTTTCACCACCGTCCCTGCGAGATTCCACAAGTTGTTTCATTTGGGAAAATTGCTTATCCGTGAAATCATATTGATCTGCGAGTGCCAAGTCTCCCAGGTGGTGCAGCGCCAGTGCATGATTTGGTTTTAGCTTTAGCGCGGCTTCCAGGTGCTCAGTCGCTTCGCCAAAGGATCCTTGTTCGATCAGGATGGAACCCAAGTTGATACGGGCAGTGATGAATTCGGGATCACGTTTAATAATCAACTTGAAAGTTTGGATCGCTTCTTCTGACTTTCCAGTCGCAGAAAGTAGGATTGCCAGATTATTTTCCGCCTCTTGATAAGTCCCATTCAATTCGATTGCTTTGCGAAAATGCGAAATTGCTTTGTCCGTTAACGCGACAGCTGCTGCTGCCATACCGAGGTCGTTGTGTGCTGCCGAATCGTTGGGATCCGCGCTGACCGCGTTTTCAAAATGTTTTAGGGCGGTTCGGCGATCACCTCGGATGCGACTTAATTCACCTAAATTCCGATGTGGTAAAGCGAGATGGGGCGCTATGTTAATAGCTGCTTGAAAGGCATTCTCAGCCTCCCGAAGCTTAGCCTGCCGCCTGAATGCAATACCAAGATTGTTGAATGCCTGAGGATTGTGAGCATCAATAGTTAACCCTTGTTGAAAAAATTGAACGGCTGCTTTTAGATCCTCTGTTGCAAGATATGCATTTCCAAGTTTGAAATAAATTTCTGACTGCTCGGGCACAATCACGACTAATTGCTTCAAAATAAGAATCGCTTCATCGAAACGTTGCGTCAGCAAATAAAAATTCGCAGTTAATTGAAGAACCTCTGGAGTTGCAGGGTTCTCCTTCACTAGTGCGAGCAGGATTACTTCTGCCCCTTCATGATCGCCGGTGGCAATACGCTCTCTCGCGGACTCCAGCGATGGCCGGTCGCTTGTCATCAAAATGCCTTGCCCCTTTTTTCGATCTCTTACGAATTTGAAAGCACAAACAGGTTCATCTGCGCACGAGCCCCAGCCGATGTTGACATCACGACGCAGTCGAGAGAGCCACTATTTTTCGATGTTCTGCTATGTGGCACCCTGAGGCTTGCTCCTATCCGTGGAATCAAAGAGCAACGGCCCCACTCGCTCACGCACGGCAGGATCTCGGAAACTATAAAAACATCGATCGTAATAATAATGTAGAAAATTAAACGCAAAAAAGAGGCCGATAATAACGCCCCAGAGAAACTTGGTTGGCGTTGCGATGCCAGCGAATAGCCTGATTGCGTCATCCGGTTTTGGCAGACTTCCAGCCAGATCAAGGCTCGAAACATGCGAGAAATAATAATACCAGAGGACACACACGCCGACGACCGGACCGATACGCATGCAATATTTACCGATTCGCTGTGCCACCGTTCTCTCAGTGTATGAGTTCATGGTTATCCGATTGAAAAGACCAATCGCAACCATCCAGTGATGAATGATGTAGGAAAAGAAAAATAAAAGAAAAGCCTCTGGACAAAAATAGATTAGCATCGTGTGACTGCCAATCAAGAAATAGAATCCGGCCTTTGGAAGCGAAGGTTCCGGGCGCATCCACTCGCGAGTGAGTGCAATCAGCATGAGTCCCATTCCCACTAAAAAGGCGATCAGTGCAATGTTGTCCAGAAGATTTGCGGAGAATGTATTCAGCCCCGTACCGTAAAAAAGAATCTGCTCATTTTGAAATCCGGCATAAAAGAAAAGGGCCATATTTACCACGAGCATCAAGACGACGGTGTACCACCGATCAAATTTTCGATCGGCGGAAGAAAATTGACCAGCTTTAACGCGATAGACCGATAATACCCCGAATTCCTGCGCACAAAAATGCCAACGTTCCCAAAGAATCATTACGTAGGCAAGTAGAAAAAATGCCCACAATTGACCATGTGTTGATTCCATGAACGAAAAAGCAGAGTGAAAAACAAATGCTTGTGCGAGGATCAGGCAACCGATGAGAATTCCGAGTGGAATCAGAAGATACTTTTTTTTGTTCTTACGAACTTCATCCCGTAGGATCGGCGTGCCAAGCACGGCATAGGTCGAGGTCATCCGGTGCCATACGCCGACTGTCACGTATAAAAAAACGAGTGGTCCTTCGATGCCGATGACTTGAACCAGAGTTTGGCGAATATCCCAAATTTCTCCAGCAACAAAATATCCAATTAAAATCAGAATTGGTCCCCAGAGTCCAAAAAATATCCAGAATCCGTCCCACCAAGGTGAGCGTATCCAATGAGCATTTTTATTAGTCTCGATGGCAGCGGTAGCGTTCACGGTACTTAGTAGTTTTGCCAATTTGTTTTATTTGAAAATATATTCCCTGACACCGATATTCTGGTTACCTCTGATTTAAACGGGTAAACGTAGTGTCTTAATCTCGCAGGAAAGAAAACAATCATCTTTTCCTGGGGTAACATCTGGTGCGTCACATTTGTAAAGGGAATATGCTCACCATAATCAAATTGTAAGCGACCCGCGGATGGAAAGGAATTTTTTTGGTGTTCCTCGTCTTTTTCCTGTCCGATTTCTGGTGGCACCTGAAGGTATGTCACGAAAGAAAATAGCCCTGAGTGACAGTGTGGTGGATTCCATTCTCCTCCTTTCTGGAAATTCACCCAGAGTTGAGGAAGTTCAAGATCGGCCTCGGGAATGGACTTGGTCCAAGGCTGGACCAACGCTCCTTGGGATCCAATCTTTTCGGTATAATCTGAGCAAAGGTACAAAATCTCATCCGTACACCGCGCACGTACCGGATCACTGTAAGCGTACTCTTCTTCAATATTGCCGGCCAGATTTTGACGGTAATCGTTTTCTTTTTTCTCCTGAAGTTTCAACGCTTCAGTCAGCATCAATTGGTGGAGTTCCTGCGAGATAGTCGATTGATAAATTAATGGACCAAAAGGTGCCCCCCATGCAGATTTTCTAGGTTCCTTGCTCATTCAGTAACCCCTCTTAATAGTCTCAATAATAATATGAAAGCATCGAAACCTAATTTTGTTGATTTCGAATTTTCTTCTTGGATCGAATCATACCGTTTTGCAGCAGGGCATCGTAGGCAGCCTCAGCCGCGATTGCATTTCCCAGTCGATTCGGATGAATCGGGTCAATACTGATCGGCTCAGAGGCATATTTTCGATA
>JAYYJN010000307.1:0-4374 GCA_036146215.1 Planctomycetota bacterium | reverse complement strand
CGAAGCCATTTGTGCCGATTAATTGCGGCGCGTTGCCCGAAAATTTAATTGAAAGCGAACTTTTCGGTCATCGAAAGGGAGCATTCACAGGGGCTGATGACCACAGAAAAGGTCTCTTTGAAGTTGCATCCGGAGGAACTCTATTTTTAGATGAAATTGGAGAACTTCCAAAAGCAATGCAGGCTAAATTACTGCGATTTTTGGAAAGTGGAGAAATCCGTCGAGTTGGTGAAAACACTCCGGTCATCGTTGATGTACGTGTGTTATGTGCTACTCATCGGAACTTAACGGAAATGGTCGCCAATGATCAGTTCCGTGAAGACTTGATGTTCCGAATCAATACGTTTGAAATCACACTACCAGCATTGAGAGAACGCATCGAGGATTTACCCGCGTTGGTGGAACATCTCCTTGGGCGCTTTACTTCGGGGATATCCTCTAAGAAAAATATTTCATCCGCGGCCATTGACGTTTTGATGGCACATCGTTGGCCTGGAAATATTCGTGAATTAGCGAATGCGATCCAACATGCGACTATTTTGTGCGATTCCGAAACCATTCTCCCAGAGCATCTCCCCACAAACTTTGATTCGCGTTTCAGGAAGAGTGAAAGTGCCCCAACTCTGGGCACCGTAAGTCTTCGCGATTTAGAGATGCAGGCGATCGATCAAGCGTTGGAGCGAAATCAAGGCAATAAGCCGAAGACTGCAGAAGAACTAGGGATCAGTCTCAAAACGCTCTACAACAAATTGAATCAAGCAATTTTAAAAGAATCTGCTTGATTTGCTATTCTATTTGCCGATCTCCGAGCATCCCATTTCGCAGGGATTTCTTCTTAATCAACTTTTCGAACAACTCCCACAACAACACCGCGAATTGTCGCATTCCGAACGTAAATGGGCTTCATCGACGAATTTGCTGGTTCCAGACGTATACGATTTGTCTCTGGATACCAGCGTTTTAGAGTCGCCTCTCCCTCATCAGTAATTGCGACAACAATTTGTCCTTTTCTTGCCGTTCGTTGCTCACGAACGATGACGTGATCACCATCGGCAATCGCATCTTCAATCATGGAATCGCCATTGACCTTAAGAACAAACAAATTGTCTTTGTTGAATATATCTGTGAAATCGATCCGTTCCTGTTGTTCCACCGCCTCATGCAAAACTCCCGCAGCAATCATCCCATACAGCGGAAGGCCGGGTTCCTCCGCAAGTTGAATGGCTCTGGATCTATTCTTTTCTCTGGATATCAACCCTTTTTTTTCGAGTGCTTTTAGATGGCACATGACACCATTGGGGGATCGTATCTTAAAATGGTCACCGATTTCACGGACAGTTGGTCCGTATCCACGATGTCGGATCTTGTCACGAATGAATTCGTAAACCAATTTTTGTTTTTTGGTGAGTTCATTTATTAAATTCATGGTCTACACCTTTTTGATTCATAGCATTCGTCTGCCACTCTACCCTCACCGCCTTCGCAGCAGGATGTTCGAATTTTGCCCTTCCCAGGCTTCGGACTGCCCCAACCCTCAGTGACACATTGCAATTAGTGCAACAGTCAAAATATCGTGTTTATTGGCGAAAATTGGCTTAACCACACGTATACATAAAGCCATGTACTATTCATATATACACTATATCGGCTTCGGCTTGCAAGGCGATGCAATCCGTCTGGAGAACTTTATGATTTTTTAAGTTTCGTCCCGTTTTTTATGCATCCCTGCGTGGTTTTAAACGCGTTACGCTGTCAGCTTGATTGGCAAAGCGTATAATTTGCTCCGTGACAAAGTCAGAAACTTTGCCTCCCGGCAGCTAACCCCGAAAGAGGTTTTTTGTGAATATTTTTCCTCGCTCTGCGTTAATCCTACTCTTCGCTTTTTCTATCGCACTTATAAGCGGGCTTCAGTCCGCGCGTGTCTTGGCAAATGAATCGACATCAAAAACAAAAGTAACGGCAAAAGAACCACTCCAATATGCCGTATTTACGCTTGATGGCGCACTTATCGATGGCGTTCCATCGCCACTGCCACTCGGGGGTCGCGAGACCACACTATATGGTTTAGTCCAACAAATTGATAAAGCAGCCAAGGATCAACGTCTTCACGGAGCCATTTTTAAAATTCGAAGCCCATCGATCGGTCGAGCGAAGATTGCTGAAATCCGCGCAGCCATTGCTCGCTTGCGTAAAAGCGGCAAGAAGGTTTTTGCTGATCTTGAGATGGCCAGCACCTCGGATTATATGATTGCCAGTGCGTGCGATGAGATTGTGATGCCACCAGCTGGATCACTTATGGTGACCGGTGTTCGGATTGAAGTCACCTTCTACAAGGAAATGCTCAATAAAATTGGTGCAAAGGCCGACATCTTGCAGGTGGGTGACTTCAAAGGTGCCGGTGAGACATTCACTCGCTCAGAAATGAGCCCCGAGCTTAAAAAGCAGTATGAGTCGTTAGCGACTGACTTTTTTGATCAACTGATAACAAACATCGCCTCTGACCGTGAGCTTTCGAACGAGCGTGTTGAGCAACTTATTGATACAGGGCTTTTCATGGCAGAGGAAGCAAAACAAAACAAATTAATTGACAGGGTGGCATATCAAAGCGATTGGAAAAATTTTCTTCAACAAGAAGATCAAAATCGCGAGGTTCTCCTTTTGGATAAATATGGAGAAAAAGAAATTGACAATGATTTTTCTGGATTTGCAGGGATGGTCAAATTCATGAATCTTTTAATGGGACAGCAAAAACAGAGCACCTCCGGAAAAACCCCGCAAATCGCAGTGATCTACGTAAGCGGCGCCATCGTACCGGGTAAAAGTTCCAACACGATTGCGGGAAACAATGTTGTTGGATCTGAAACCATAATCGATGCAATAAAAAAGGCTGAGGAAGAAAGTCGCGTCAAAGCAATTGTGATCCGGGTTGATAGTCCGGGAGGATCTGCCCTGGCAAGCGACTTGATATGGGACGCCCTCCGCAATTGTAAAAAACCAGTTTTTGCGAGTATGGGGGATGTAGCGGCAAGTGGTGGATATTATGTCGCCATGGGTGCAAAAAAAATATTTGCGGAAGAGGGCACGTTGACCGGTTCAATCGGTGTCGTTGGCGGGAAGGTGGCCCTGCAGGATACCCTTCTCAAACTGGGAATAACGACAAGTGTTGTGAGTCGCGGAGAAAACAGCGGCCTCTTCTCAATTCTCAAGCCCTTTTCAGAAAACGAACGCGCTGCGCTGACTGCAATGATGAAGAATATCTATCTGCAGTTTATCACGAAAGCTGCATCGAGTCGGAATATGGATCTGAAACAAATCCGGCCTCTTGCAGAAGGAAAAGTCTACACGGGGCGGCAAGCCCAAAAGATAGGTCTCGTCGATCAGATGGGGGGATTACATGACGCCGTTGCAGACGCAAAAAAAGAGTGTGGGATCGCGGCTGATGAGAAGACTGATTTATTATTGCTACCAAAGCCACAAAGCTTTCTGGAAGAATTATTTGGCAGCCAATCGCTTGGCACAACACTAACGGCAAGCACGCTAGATCAGCTGCCGAAGGAATGGTCGGGGTATCTGGCCGAGGCTACAGTTCTGGCTTATTTGTTCAAATATCCTATCAACACAATGCTACCGTACCGCATCACAATCGATTGATGTGTAAGGTGACGCGACTAGATATTCGCTGCAGTAACAACCAAATTGTCGCGATGGACCACCTCTTCATAGGGAGATTGATCAAGGATTTCCTGTATTTGCCCGCTGGGAAGTCCGATGATTCGCTCCATTTGGTCTGAGGCATAGTTGCTCAGTCCTCTTCCAATCTCCGCTCCGGACACACCACGTAAGCCGACAACATCGCCTTTGGCAAAATTCCCGCTTGTTTGGAGGACACCAATTGGAAGCAAGCTTTTTCCCTGCTGCGATACCGCCCGCTCGGCACCTGCATCAAGCACGAGCCATCCACGAGGTTGCACCGTGTAACCGATCCAACGCTTGCGCAAAGAAACACTTTGCCCACAAGGTACAAAGAGGGTGCCTACCTGTTGGCCTGATAAGATCGCACTGATATTTTCAGCGACTAGACCACTCGCCAAAACGACACTTTCCCCTGCGGCAGTTACAATTCGAGCCGCTTCTAATTTACTGTGCATGCCACCACGACCTAAATGCGAAACCTGCGGTTGGACTAATTTTTTAATCGATTCATCAATCTCGGTCACTGTGGGGATCACTGCGGATTCAGGTCGTTGCGGATCACCATTGTATAATCCATCAACGTCCGAAAGGAGCATCAAGAGCGGTGCCCGCAGGAGTTGAGTGACCAAGGCCGCGAGACGATCATTATCGCCAAATGTTCCTGCTAATTCATCCACGGCT
>JAYYJN010000306.1:0-3043 GCA_036146215.1 Planctomycetota bacterium | reverse complement strand
ATCCCCGAAAAAATGGACGGCCAAAAGATAGATAACACCGTAAAAACCGATACTCGGTCTCTTCCATTCTGGCACCACGAAACCAATCACTGGAGAAGCTAGTCTTCTGGAGCAGGCTATCCGTCGGTTGTTGGTTCGATGACTCCGATTTTTCTTTTTGGTAAACTACCGGGGTTCAAATGATTCATGTGAAAGGGCCCACTTTCGTGCTTCCATCCATTAAGCCAATCCTCCTTTGGAGCTCCGTGATTTTTTTGGTCACGTCAGCTAAAGCCGAAGAGTTTAACTCGATTGAAATCCCCGATGGATTTCATGTTTCGGTGTATGCGAGCGATCCGCTGGTGCGAAACCCCTGCGCAATGGCCTTCGATGCTCGTAACCGCCTTTTCGTTGGACAAGGCCCACAATATCGTAAGCCGTCGCCGGAATCACGGACGGATCGTGTTACCCTATTAATCGATTCAAACAATGATGGCGTTGCTGATCAGGCAAAAACTTTTGCAGAGGGATTCAACAATATCCAAGGCTTAGCCTGGTACGGCGATCAACTCTGGATTGCCAACGCGCCGGACCTTACAGTCGTTAGGGATATCGATGGCGACGATCAAGCCGACGAGTACCGACGGATCTACGGTGGACTCGGCAACCTCGAACATGCGTTGCACGGATTGGTCTTCGCGCCGGACGGCCGACTGTACATGAGTAAAGGAAACTCGAAGGGATACTTGCAAGCCAAGAGTCCCGAACGGTTTATCGCACCAGCAGTCTTCGCGGACCTGTGGGGAGTCGATCCACCGACAGATACACCCACCAAACCAGAGGCGAAGCTTTATACCCGAGAAACATACCAGCACGGTTACCATACTCCATCGGATGACTGGGGGACCGAAGGTGGTGTGCTTCGGTGCCGCCCCGACGGATCGGAACTGGAGGTTTATGCCCGTGGTATGCGAAACATGTGGGACATGAATTTTGATGCCAACTTCAACTGGGTAGGGACCGACCAGGATCAGGACGGCGGCGATCGAATTTTGAACCCTTTTCTTGGAGCCCATTTTGGCTGGGGACACGCCTGGAGCCCGCATTGGACTGGCGAAAATCATCTACCTTCCACCCCGATAAGCGGACCCGTCTTTCATGGTTCAGGCACCGGCGTGGTTTCTTGCGCCTCGCAGAATTTCCCCGAGCGTTACCGCAATCGGTTTTTCTGCGCCGACTGGCTCAGCCGAACGATTTTTGTGTACCAACCACAATGGGATGGCGCATCGATGCGCAACATGAGCTCTCCCGAAGTTTTCGCCAAAGCACCGCGTGGCCGCTCAATGGGTTCCAGCCAGGGCCTGCTGTTCGATCCCACCGACATCGAATTTGGACCAGACGGTGCACTCTGGGTTCTCAGCTGGGGGCACAGTTACGGTGCGACAATCAAAGACGGCAAACAGGTCGATGAGGGCCGAGTTTATCGCATCAGTTTTGGCAAGCGGCCCAAGCTGAAACTAGCCAGCAAGTACTCCAGAAACATTTTGGACTGGACACTGGCGGAGTTGATTGAAGATTTGCAACACAACACACTTCCCGTTCACCGAACCAACGCACAAGCAGAACTCGTTCGGCGCGGCAGCACCGCTGCGACCGCTTTGGCAGACATATTCCAGCGGCCCAATTCATCGTCGGCGGACCTTCCCGCGGGAGGTAGTACTTGGGCGATCTGGACGCTCGCGCAGATGCCGCAGAACATTGTGACGGCTGATTCCGTTCTGCAACGCTTGGCCAGCTCCTCTGCCACGAATCCAGAGGATCGGAGACAGGCATTGAGTGCGCTCGGGTACCGAGCGTCGTTGACCAAACGACCTTGTCCGGAGCTTGTCCGCCAAGCACTCACCGACGAACAGCCGAGAATAAGGTTCGCTGCCGTGCAAGCGATTCATGAGTCTCGCTGTGCAAATATGGTCCATGATCTTTGGGAATTGGTTTCAAACGAAACCGATCGGGCCATTTTTTATGCGGCCCGCACTGCCCTGAGCAACCTTCAGACACCGGATCAATTTCGGTCGCGGCTGACGACAGGCAAAGACCGACAGCGACTGGCCGCGTTGCTGATATTGCTTGAGCAAGCGGAATTCGAGGGGGATGACGTGATACCATTCTGCCTCGACAGTGATCCCGAGATTGCGGCGATCGCCACCTCATTCGTGGCGAAGGTTGGCACAACTGAAGCCCCCGTTCTGAGCCTCGAACCGGCGGACACAATCATTACTCCGGAAGACTCCATTCGCATTGTGAAAGGTAAAATCCCGAGCGGTCTGCACGTACGCTACTCAATTAACGGCGCCGACCCCACTGACACAACAGGCACAAAATACACAAGACCTTTCCAACTGAAGCAAACCGCCGTTGTCTCGGCATCGCTATTCAAAGGACGCGAACGGATGGGCCCCGTCCTACAAAAAAAATACACGGTGACCAATGACAAAAACCTCGTCCCTGGCGGAAGCCCTAGCGACGTCGTCTATCCGGTCAATATTTACGACATCAAAATTTCCGGTGGGCGACCCTATACGCCAGTAACGCTCACGCAAAATGCGAAAGCATTTTCAAATCGCAGTTATCGTTGGAAAACACTGCCTGAGAATTTCGCAGGTCACACCTTTATTCAACCACGTAACGATGACCAAGACGTGGGATCGACGGGAGCTGAATTCCTGTCGTTCCGAATCACAGAATCAGCAGACATTTTCATTGCCCATGACCAACGTATTCGCAAGAAACCTGACTGGTTGACGGCCTTCTCAGCAACAGGGCTAACCATCCCAACAGCTGACGCAACCTACGACCTGTTTGTCAAAACATTTCCCGCGGGAAAAGTCAATCTCGGTGGCAATACACGAGATGGTCGGCCGAATCGCAGGTCTCAATACGTGGCCATCGTAAAACCAGCGAAACTGCAACCGCAGCTTACTGCCACCACCGTCGAAAACGCATTGCAAAAACTACCAACAGCTGACGTTCGCCGCGGTGAACGCTTGTTCTTCAATCAAGCCGA
>JAYYJN010000305.1:0-6278 GCA_036146215.1 Planctomycetota bacterium | reverse complement strand
AAGAAGAAATTCTTGCAAGTCCCCGTTGGAAGAGAGCGGAAGAAGCAATGGAGGACTGGCTATCACTGCAGCTCTACACACCATCAGAAATTGATCAGTTGGAAGAACGCTGCAATGCCTACGTTAAAGAAATGAATGTCGAAGAGCTGCGAGAATATCTTCGCGATGCGGAGGCGCGGCTCGATGTCCTAATGAGTCCTGAAGTACAGAAGGCACGCGATTGGGTTGGTAGTTACATGGCCGTCCTGGCCGCACCGCACCGCAAACGTCTCCAGCAGCAATTACCCGATTTGGCCAACATGTCTGCCCCGGAGATTCAGGCTGCGGTACGTGAAGTACTACAAGTACGGCAAACGCATGGACAGCGAGGAGCCGCTGAGCAATCGCGACGACAAAATGAGGTGACGCGCGGTCGCACTGAAAATGCCCGTCAGGCTGAAGCGCGGAATGCTCAAATGCAGCAACGACAACAGACTCAAGCCAACCGCGCCAATGACCGAGCCAACCAGGTACGTCGTAATTCTATGGAAAATGCACGCGCTCGCGAACAGAAAACACCCGAGTGGTATCGAAGACGAAATTTTTTTGACTGGGGCTGGCGGCGTTAAACAACGCGTCGGAACCGTCGTGGCCAGAAGAGTAATCCCATCATCGCGAGCACGACACTTGTCGGCTCGGGGGTCGCATAATTCCAGGATGCCGAAATTCCTCCCGGATCGAAGCCGGCAGGCAGCGTAGTACGGTAGGAATAGATGGCCGCTCCGGTGGTCGTCTCGAGGCCTGTCGCGAAGGAAAGATCGGTGCCCGAAAAGTCGGTGCCGGATAGATCGTTGCCATCAAAGGTGACGTGCGAAAGATCTAAGTCACCCAGGTCGACTCCAGCCAGTGGACTGCCGGATACATTCGAATATGCCATACTGAACGCACCGCCGAGATAAGATGAGACATAAACCTCTTTCTCGAACAGTTCCAGCTGAATCTCACCATCCACGACACGTGCCTGGGGCATTTCCTCCATGGCATTATCGGCATAAAAAGCGATCGACGAGCCATCGATCGCCAAATTTCGTGCGTTCGCACCATCTTCGACAATCAGTTCCGTTCGATTGCGTGCGATGTCATGGTAGGAAATCCCACCACCCTCGGTAACCCACGCCACCCCTTCGGCAGAAATTACGGGGTAGCTTCCGCGGCCAAAATTGTGGATATCGGTGCCATCGAAATAGTGCACTCCGTAAATTGGCGCTCCCGTTGTCCCGTCATATCCGGCCAGTTGTTTCCAAACGAGCCTTCCATCCGCAATTCCCACGTCGTGCTCGGGCCAGGCGTTGTCCGTGATCTGCGTTGCCGACTCGCCATTGTACATCCATACTTCCGGCGATTCGGTGGCAGTGTCGCCCGCGAGCCAGGCGGCTTGGTTTTGCCAAGAGGCAAGGCCCCATTCGGCGATGATAGAACCGGTTGCCGGGGAGTCGACAGGACTCACTCGCGTCGGACTGGGTGTCGTATCGGTGATGCTCCAATGGTAAATATCACTTGCCAAGACCGAACCGCTCGATTGTTGACCGATTATCTCGAACACGTGGTTGCCGGAAAGGCTGACTTGTCGGTATTCCAGTCCTGGTGTCAACGCGATACTTGGTTCGAAGGTATTGCCGGTCGAAATCTGATGCACAACCGGCGTCTGCCACTGACTTGCCCCATTATCGAAATGCTCCACCCAAAGCGCATGATCCCCTGAGATGACCGGTGGCATGATCCCATCGCGGTGCGGAGGCCCCACCTCAAGCAGGCTATCGCGTGGCAAATCGATTCCCAGGCCCCAAAAGACCCGAACACCGTAAGGCGTGTCCCATGCGACTGCTCCATTGGAAGCTAGGACCGGTGAGTTTTGGCCATATTCATCTCGTTCCGGGCCGTCGCGATACGCGTTGGTCGTGAGTCGGTGCGCAGT
The DNA here is from genome assembly GCA_036146215.1 of Planctomycetota bacterium. Classification (GTDB taxonomy): domain Bacteria; phylum Planctomycetota; class Planctomycetia; order Pirellulales; family UBA7805; genus UBA7805. The sequence continues at coordinate 4,324 of JAYYJN010000305.1, read as the reverse complement.
CGGATAAACGTAAGGCCCCGTAAATGAGGGCGGACCGTAATAAAAAATCTCGTTCGACGTGGTGTAGGGTTCAAAGATATCCCAGTCCGTGGGGGTTGCGTTGGTTTGTGCCGCATAGACGACGCGGCCGTTGTTGATATCAGGCGTCAGCGCCGGTCGCTCTGCTGCAGTATGCCAGGAAATCCGCTGCAAACCCCGCGCCGGATAGCGAGGGCTCGATTCCCGTTGGGCGACGACGGCATCGACCCATCCCAAGCATATGATTGCCGCGGCGCAAAGGAGCAAACGCTGCTGCTTGGTCGACATGGTACCGCCCCCGAGTCTTTATCTTGCAATCAATGCATCGCCCGACTGGAAAAACAGTCAGCGATGCCATGCAGTTTTCACCACAATCTTTATTTAAGCAAAGATTTTCGCACGAACAAGCAAAAAGCCGCGTAATTTTCCCCGCTGCTGCAGGATCGGCTAAAAAGCCGGTTCATAGTGCCCTTTCACATATTTCCACCTTCGTCCATGCGAATGCAATACGCCGATCCGCTGCTCTCCATGCCACTCCCAACGATGTCCTGAATCAAGGTTGAAGTGCGAACGAACACTGCGAAACTCAAGCAGTTCCCAGTGATCGTCGGCTGCCAGTCGGGCTAGAATCGGACTGCCTTCCTGTCGGCTTCGCGCCAGCCACTCTCCCGCCCGCTGTTCTAGAAGTGCCCTCGTGAGTTCGGGCGGCGTAACCAAATCAAAGTGGTCTGGAAGTTCTGTGGTCCCCGGGCCGAGCGGATACGACCACTTGCCATCGTGTAACGCATAGGCCCACACATAGCGGTTGTGCGCCGGGCTGAAGTGGTTGTAAATCTTTCCGGGAATGATTTTATTTTTTTCGAGTGGCTTGAGTGATTGAGAGAGCGGATCGTATCGGAGTACGGGCTGGGAACTTGACTTTGTGGCAGGAGCATCTTCCGCCGTTGCGGGCGTGAACAAACGCAATCCGCAAGTCAGGCAAACCAGAGAGACGAGTGCTAAGAACATTCGCCAGCAAAATCGGTTTCGGGTCGATTGCATGGGTTGCATGAATAGCCTTTTGTTCAATTTACTGATGGGGTAGATGATCAACGCTATGAAAACATGGGGATGCCGTAGTGGGAGTTCGCCCTCAGCTATCCCGGTTCCATCGTAATTCGCCGCACGCACCGAGGAAACTAATTTTTCACTTTTTTCCCTCTGTTATTAAGCGAAGCTGGATGTCCTTGAACTCGATGCGAGTTCCCGCGTCATGGATCTGCAATCCGATTGATCCGGCTTGAAAGGTGGAACCGGCGGCTTGATCGCAGAACGCGGCGGAAAGTTTTCCATTTAAGTAAAATGCGCAGCGGTTCCCTTGCGCCACAATTCGCACGTGGTTCCATCCCTCCTGGTGGATCGCTGAAAGGGGCAAGGGATTTGAGATCCTTTCTCGTTCGAACGTTCCATCGGCGGCGATCGTCAATCGGGTCCCTCGTCTGCATGCCGGTTCCTCGCGTCCGGCGAAATGAAAATCCCAGGCACCGAGAATGTGAGGCCCGATGCCGACGTGGCCGAGATCGGCATGGTATCCGATAAAAGGGCGACGCTCAGAGGGGTCGCGTACGGCACGGATTTCGATTCCACTATTGCCCTTTCCGTGCAAACGATAGCGGAGCGAGAACTCGAAATCCGCCAGCTTATCGTTGTTCCAGACCAGATAGGAAAGGCGATCTTCACTACCGCTTCCGACAATCGTCCCATTCTTTACCGACCAATCAGCTGCAGTGGAAGCGGGGACGGCATGCCACCCGGAAAGATTGCGACCATTAAACAGGCGATGCCAATGCCCTTCGTCCGCGGGTATTACACGTGCCGTCAGCAGGGGGAGCAGAGCGTAAAGTATTAGTCCGAAGCATAATTGTTTCATGATGATGGGCCCCTATCACAAAGACGGTCTACCATCGTCTGGATGGCATTTTCTACTTGCAAGGTAAGTGGGTCAGCCTCGGTAGGTGTGCTGTCAGTTGCCACCGCCTCGCCGGGGATCCGCCTCTGACGTCTGACGGGTACCTCGATGGCATCGCCAACCTGCATTACGCAATCGTACGGACGATGGACAGTGACTCGGTCAGTGAGATTCTCCTCAAGACGCTCGACCGTTTCCAGTATTCGTTCGGCAGATGGGTTGTCGCCCAGATAATCTCGCGGATAACAGGCCATTTCCTGAACGGAATAAAGGGTTTTCAGTTCGCGATGTCGCACTGCGATTTCGGTGTCATTCAATTTCCCTGCGATCAGGTCGGGAAGTAGTTTGGTTCGGACCTGTTGGACGCGGATGTAAATGCTGCGACCGCCGCTGGTTTCATAACGTTTTTCGAGTGGGGTAAGCATTGATTCAATCAACGGTTCAATGCGGTCATGCAAACATCTACCTGAATTAGTTGTCGCCCTGGACTCGCCTAAAAATTCGAATTCGAGACGCCCAAGCAGTTCGCTGCCGATGCGACGGATTCGAGGAAGTAACGCTTCGGCGGGATCGGAAGAACATTCGAGTTGCCGTTCGATATTCCGGAGCACTGGATCGACCGACTGCTTCAGGTCGCCACGAAAGAAATACTTGAATGCCAGCGGGTGTATAACGACTTTACCGGCCGGATCTTGTTTCGCGCGGCGACGCGCGGCAGTGCGAGCGATCAGTGCCGATCCGTCGAGCATCGGCCGCACGCGATCATTGACTCGGCTTGCGGAACCCTCTGCGAAAATCACCACCGGCCGATCAGGTTGTGTGAGAGATTGCACCGCAAATTGCAGTGAGGCGTGGTCGGTGCCCTCGCGGTAAACACTAAACGCACCGCAACGGCGAGAGAGCACGCGATCAAGCCACGCATTTTCGAACACGTGGCGACTGGCCATGCAATACATTGGCTGCCTGACCACGCGGGTCTGGTGACCGCAGGCCATTGGATCGCATTGGCGAATATGATTAGAGATGACCAGGATGCCGTGGCCTGCGTCGAGTGAGGCCCGCAGTTTTTCTCCGTCAATGCACTCAAAACGTTCCAGACCATAACATCGTTTTAGGTAGGGCCGCATGAGCGTGCGGATCAGCAACCGCGACCAGAAGCGATTGCGGTATGGCGGGATAAAGCGGTAAGGCTTGAGAATGACGATGTTCTGCATGCCAAGCGCGAGCTTAACGGTAGTTGCGTCGCGCGCCAATCGGTGCGCAATTGCCCCAGGTTGCATAACTGGGCAATCGAACATCAGAACCGCGAAGAATACCGATAAAATATCAAAAAGACGCTATTTGTTAATCCGAAAAAAGATATATGGCCAAACGTCCCCTCCGTACCGCATATCGCAAACCGCGATCCTCCAAGTCACCACCGACCGACGGTGGCAATACCCGCTTTTTATCCCTCTGGCTTGATTATCTTCGAGCCGAATGTCACCTATCGGCAAACACGCTTTCATCCTATCGTCGCGACTTAAGACGATTTCTCGAGTGGCTGGGAAAGCGATCGATTAAAAAGTTAACGGTGAGCGAATTGTCGCAGTATGTGCAGTGGCTGCATCGTAAATCGCTCGCACCATCAAGCATTGCTCGGCATGTGGCTTCGTTGAAAACATTTTTTCGTTTTCTGCAACTCGAGGGCTTTTTGAAAGAGAATGTCGCTGAATTGCTCGGTTCGCCTAAACTCTGGCAACGTGTTCCTGACGTGCTTTCGGCCGATGTCGTTGCCCGATTACTTGAATCACCCGGGAAACGCGATCCTCACTATCGACGTGATCGCGCGCTATTGGAATTGCTCTATGCGACCGGGTGCCGCGCTTCGGAAATTTCGGAACTTAAACTCGCGGATTACTCCGTTAAAAAGAAGTTTATCCGCTGCCGGGGAAAAGGCGATAAAGAGCGCATGGTTCCGCTCGGCAGACGAGCAGTGGATGCGGTCGAGGAATACCGGGCGACCGAACGGGAAGCAATTTCCTCCCGTCTCGATCTTGAGCCGGAATGGTTGCTTATTTCCGCCCGAGGGGGACCGCTTCGCCGGGAGCGAATCTGGGAACTGGTGAAAAAATATATCGCTCGTCTCGGTCTTGCCGACACGGTGAGTCCGCACACCTTGCGGCATAGTTTTGCCACCCACCTACTTACCGGTGGAGCCGATCTGCGGCAGGTTCAGGAAATGCTGGGCCATGCCAGTATTGCGACAACGCAGCGATACACACACGTCGATGTGTCGCGATTGCAGCAAATTCATCAGGCATTTCATCCGCGGCGTTAAGTTCGTTAGTTTGGGTAAAAGATTTCGTCCAATCAGCG
>JAYYJN010000304.1:0-8045 GCA_036146215.1 Planctomycetota bacterium | reverse complement strand
AATTGAAAAACTGGGCACCCCGCAAAAGAAAATTCCGTAAGTCAGTGCAATGAGAACTCGCTGATCTTTCGCGATTAAGTCCAAACTGCATGTGATTATTTGACTGCACAGGAAGACCCGAAACTATGAATCGACTCTCATCCAACGTGATGCTTGAAGAGCTCAAAGCGATAGCCAGCGATACAGAAATCGTTGATGGCTTTCCCGCAGACGATCATTCTCAGATCAACACTCAAATTGACATTGCTGAGGGAAAACAGGAAGCAGCAGATCACTCGGAAATTTGCTCGGTGTTCACACCCCTACATTTTGAGCCGAACTACGCGTATCCATTGCTCATCTGGCTGCATGGAGAAGATGAAAATGAAATGCATCTTCGCCAGGTTATGCCAAAAATCAGCATGCGGAATTATGCGGCTGTTGCACCGCGTGGCACATTATCGCTATCGCTCGATGAACAACAAACATCTCAATCGAACGGGACATTTTCATGGTCCTTGAGAAACGGAGACTACTGTGAGGCGATCGAGCGTGTCTGCAGGGCGATCGAGCGTGCAGAAGAGCGATTTAAGATCGACAAGGATCGCATTTTCCTTGCCGGCAAAGGCTCCGGTGGCACCATGGCACTTCAAATTGGCATGACTCTGCCAGAAACGTTCTCAGGAGTTATATCGGTAGGTGGTCCGCTCCCACGCAAAGATGCCCTCTTGGCACATTTGGATAAAAGTCGCCAAGTCCCCGTCCTACTCACCGTTGATCGTGACAACGATCAATATCCGGATACGATGGTTTGCGCGGATTTGCGCTTGCTCCATATCGCTGGCATGACCGTAACACTGCGTCAATATCCTGCAGGTGAAATCCTTCGAGATTCCATGCTATCGGATATTGACCAATGGATCATGGACGTTCTGGCTAGCGAGAAAAAAACGCCCATCGTGACAGGTTGATCAGACCGCAGGGAAGTGAATCTCCGATCCATTTATGCCATTGCACGCGCAATGGTGTCTTTGCGTTGCCGAATCCGGCAGCTATCTCTGCTACCAGTTTAAACGCGGATTGACGCCCGTTGACTGTTTCGAGTAGCTTCCCGCTCCCTTGAACGATGGCGGAAACGGGCCACTGACCTCGCAATACGTCCGCGTTCCAGAACGACACGACGTAAAATCCCGCGAATCACTTAAGAGGCGATTGAAATGTCAGACTCTAATGAAAGCAAAGAATGTTTTCCCATCCTCTTGGCTGGCAAATTTGCGGCCCAAACATCGACCTCACGGCTGAAGGACTCTTTGAATCGGATTCTTGAAACATTTAAGCGTCAGTTGTCGTCCCAGGCAATCACGCTAACGGTCGATGTTTGTGAATCACTTCATTATTCACTCGACGAATTGCTCTTTGAGCGCGCGATCCGATGTCTATGCGAACAATCTATCCACGGAATGCCTTGCGGGGGCGAGTTAGTCATCACCGCAGTAAAAGGACCTGACAGCATCGAATTGGAAATTGCCGATAGTCGTGGGGACTACATTACATCCCCTCGCATTTTCGACGGTCAAAGCAATCAGACATTTACCGATACACTGATTCCGGTTCATTATTTTGTTGCGACACACGGTGGATCGGTGCGAGTACAAAATTGTCCTGAAGGCGGCGTTGCTTTTACTATTCATCTTCCCTTATCGCAGGCTTTGCGGTCGGCCGCTTAATTTGAAATCGTATGGAATCTATCCAAGAAGTATGGAACGATCTTCGGAATCGCATGCGGGAACTGCCGAAACGAACGCAGATTCTCATTGCAATTGGTGCGATTCTCTGCTTCGCCACTTTAATTTTGCTCAACCAAGGTGGCCCGCACGATTCTGAAATCGAATTATTGCCTGACGCCCTTTCCACTCGACAACTTTCCGCCTACCAAATTGCATTTGCAGATGCAGGGCTTGCCGACTATCGGATCGAAAAACAAAAGATTTTAGTACCAAAGGTAAAGAAATCAAATTTCATGGCCGCTTTGTCGAAAGCAAACTTATTGACGGCGGCCTCCGGCAAATACCTGGAAAAAGCAATCGACTCCAGTAGTCCGTTTGAAAACCAGCAGCAAAGAAAACAGAGGATCAAGATTGCGCGAGAAAAGGAATTCGCCCAAACCATCAGTCAATTCAACGGCATCGAAGAGGCCACGGTTCAATATGATGCTAAAGAAAAAAAGGGAATTTCACAGGAAGTAGTGTTCACGGCGAGTGTCACTGTACGAGCAAAAAATAAAAAACCGCTGAGCATTCAACAGAGTCGAGTTATCAAAAATTATCTGGCTGGATGCATTGCAGGCCTGGAGCCTGATGCAATTTACATTGTGGATCTTAATCCAGTTCCAGAGACGCATGTCCCAACGTCCAGACCCGAACATTTCTCCCAGCTGCATGGTGCAATAGTGGATCGCGGGCTAGCGGGTGAAGGTGCTCGACACACTCTGTCAAAGCTCAAGCAAGGACCAGACTCCATCGCAGCCGGCACGCTTGCTATTGTCGGTACGGCATTGATTGCGGGCTGTGTCGCCTTGCTGCGACGAAGGAATAGCCCTCCGAACGCTGATAAGGCATGTCATCCCGACCCAGCAATGCTTGACATTGAAATTCCGAATCAGGCTTTGAATCAGCCGCTGGATAAAAATCAGCCGACACTCTCGGATGTCTCTATAAGAGATGGTGATTTCTCAGACCAAATGAACGACAAAAAAGATCATACAACCAAAGCAAGGCTGCTTCTGGACGGACAATCGGATTATTCTCATTTGATTCCGAATCAACAAACCGATGGAATCGAGCTCACGACCCTGGCAGTGCACTCGAATTCTGAAACCGCGCAGGGAACGTCAACTGATGCTGAAAATGGCAGTCAACAACCCTTCGAATTCGTCCAGCATGCCAACCCTGAAGAACTATTTCAAGTTTTGATTAACGAAGAGGCTCAAGTCATTGCGATTGTTTTCTCCCACCTGCCATCTGAGCAATCAGCGGATCTTTTGAGACGCCTACCCGATCACATGCAGGTGCAAGTGCTTAAACATTTCGGGGACCTCTCGCTCATGAATAATGCCTCGACTGAAAAAATGGGTAAGACAATTGCAAAACGTCTTGCATCGATAATAAAGCAGAACGCGAAGCGGAAGGCTGGCATGCAAGCGGTAGGCGATTTACTGAATTTTGTCGACATCGAAAAACGAACTAAACTTCTTGAAGCATTGCAAATTCAGGATGAAGATTTAGCGAGCCATGCCTCCGACCGAACAAAGCCGATTACTCAATCTTTAACTGAGGAAAACTCCACCGCGAATAGCCAGCAACCGCGCGCAAATCCAGAAACAGAGGCCGCAAAAACACCAAAAATAATCCTGCAACTTTCCGGTATTCAACTGTGCGAACTCTTTGCTGCTGTGGACCCGCGAGACGCAGTTCTTGCGCTTTCTCATTGGGATGCAACTGTTACGCAGACGCTTACAACGTCCATGCAATCTGAAGATATCTTACGCTTGGAAAAGTCGCTTCGAACCGCCGAAGGTCAGAAAATTGACAAGTCAAGCAGTTGCCGGAAAGTTTTAGCAACCGCCAAACGACTTGTTGCATCAGGGCAATTTGCAATAAGCCGAGCGATGATTAACGAAGACTAGGCTCCTTAATTCCTGTGATTCGCATGACAAACGACACGACGTGCCAAAACGGTTTAGAACCAAGGTATCTGTTTATCCTCTGGAATGCAGTCCTGATTTTATGTTGCCTCATTGTCGCAACGACCGCCGATGCGGATCCAAATCGTGCCACCCCGGCAACCTATGAACAAATCGATTTGCCGCTTTCCGCGACGCGCGAACAGGATCTGCAATTGCAACTCAAAAAAAAATCACCTACTCAGAATATCACCCTATCTCAAATCAAGCGGATAGAAGAAGATCCGATTGCAATTGAGCCCTACTCTCCCCTGCAAACACTGGGAAGTCTATTTTTCGTGTTGACTTTATTCGGCTGCGTCGCCTATTGGCTCCGGCGCGGCAGTAGGGGAAGCAATCCTCTGCTCTCCGAAGATGCTTGGGAAATCTTGGGTCGTGGAAACCTGGGGGCAAAACATGATGTGCAACTTGTGCGACTCGGTAGCCGCATACTCCTTATCGGCCACTCCCCCAATACGATCCAGACATTGGTGGAGATAACAGATCCGAGAGAAGTTCAGTCGATGCTACAGCGTTGTCGTCCAGAGCAACCACACGCGCGCGTTAGTCTCTCCCGAAAAATATTTGCGGCTTTATCCGGGAAAACCGACGATCCTATCGCTCGAATTGAATCCGGCACCCATCCTGCGTATGTCGAGCCGCGAGATGCCTGACCAAACTCTGAAAAAACTTTTTCGCGGAGCATTTCTCTCCACCGCTATCCGAAACGGCGGCTGGTTTATTTGCCTATGGCTTATTTCGATTAACGCGATCTATGGCCAGGATACGGAAAGCCGTTACACATCGGAGGCGACAACCGATACATTTGCCAATTCATTGTCTGCTTGGATCACACCCGAGCAGTTCGATAGCACATTGCAAACCGTATTATTATTGGGTGCCGTAAGCCTTGCGCCAGCGATTGTCTTGATGACTACCTGCTTCGTGCGAATTGTCGTAGTCCTCGGTTTGCTACGGGCGGCTTTGGGACTACAAACCCTCCCCTCGACCCAGGTCATCACATCTCTCGCATTATTCATGTCGCTGGCGATCATGAGTCCTGTTTGGAAAGAGGTATACGACGAGGGGGTCAAACCATATTCGAGTAAAGATAAAACCCTTGAAGAAGCATGGAATGACGGCATCCAACCGGTGCGTAGATTTATGAGTGCACAAATTGAAGCAACCAGTAATCAGGATGATATCTGGCTATTTATGAAGTACATGCCTCACGCTAAACCGCCGGAAAACTACGGTCAAGTTCCTCTGGCCGCATTGCTACCGGCTTTCATGTTGAGTGAGTTAAAAACCGCATTCCTGATTGGATTTCAGATTTTCGTCCCTTTCTTAATTCTCGACATGGTCATCGCAAGCGCGACGATGTCGATGGGAATGATCATGCTGTCCCCTGCTCTCATTTCGCTTCCATTCAAGTTATTGCTATTTGTTCTCGTCGACGGATGGCAACTTGTTGTCGGCATGCTACTGCAGAGTTTCCAACCCTTCATGTAGCCCGTCAGTCACGCGTGAAAATCAATCAACCATAGAATTTGCAATGTCTCCAGAAACAGCGATCGACCTTGGGCGTGATGCCATCCTGCTAATGTTGCTTGCGAGTGCGCCGATTTTAATCACCGGATTAATCGTCGGCCTGATCACCGGAATTTTTCAGGCCATAACGCAGATCAATGAACAATCAATTTCCTTCATTCCAAAATTGGTTGCGGTTGTGCTGGTCGTGAGTTTGTTACTTCCTTGGATCTTAAACAAACTCGTAAACTACTCGACAAATCTGATTGCCGAAATCCCTGGAGGGCTGTAGGCAAATTCGAAAAATCGTGATGCTCTATTTGGCAGAACGTGCTGAAGACAGCCATGCAAAATCTTCTTTACCTTCATTCTGACAAATTCTTTTTCTTTGGCATCGTGTTCGCACGACTCGGTGCCATGCTGATGACCGCACCGTTATTCAGTGCGAGAGTGATTCCACTGCATATACGCATCGTTTCCGTGTTTGTGCTCACGACGCTGATCACTCCCCTCCAATGGCAGTCTACCAGTGGGGTCGACCTGAATTCATGTTCGGTATTTTTTCACATCTTGGCCAATGTTGTGATAGGGGCAAGCTTAGGCCTAACCATGCTGATCCTGTTTTCGGGTGTGCAAGTCGCTGGATCCGTAATTTGTCGGTCGGGACAAATGGCCCTGGAGCCAAGTGGAAATGATCCAGTCGCAATCGAAGGTCCTGTTGCAAGCCGTATCTTACAATGGCTAGCGCTCATAATTTTTGTGGCGATGGGTGGGCACCGCTTGATGATGACTGCTTTACTCGACTCTTTTCAATCCATTCCACTCGCCACTCACTTGCTGCCCGAAAGGCTCCTTCAGATTGTGGTACACATGGTGGGCGAAAGCTTTCGACTGGCGATACGCATGGCTGCTCCTGTGGTAACGGCCCTCCTCGCTTCAACGCTGGCGATCGGGTTGGTGAGTCGCGCTTTACCTCAAATCAATGCCTTTTCTATCGGGCTTGCCGTTAATTTGTGGACAACATTCTGGACACTCTTTTTTTCGCTGGCGATTGTGGCATACCTGTTCGGCGACTACTTGAACTCATTCCTTTCCACATGGAGCAACATGCTCTCATATCCCGGATAAGGCATCTCATCGTAGGTATTTTGCCATGGCCAAATCAGACGCAAGCTCTCTTCATCCAGCAACGCCTCGCAAGCGGCAGCGTGCTCGGGCCGAGGGGCGCGTTGCAAAAAGCGCAGACCTTACCTCTGCCATGGTACTGCTTGGTGGCCTGGCAACGCTCATACTTTTTGGCGAACGTTGGTGGAATGCTGCCATTACAATCATGCAGAATCGTTTAGAAAATCCTGTGTGGTCTAATCTTTCAATTGAAGCCATTCAGGCGATGACCAACGATGCTCTGAGCTTGATTGTGCTGATTTTGATACCAGCCACTGGCTTTCTGATCGGACTACCACTGATGGTGCATCTACTTCAAACTCGCTTTCTACTTCATATTTCGGGTGTAATGCCCGATTTTTCAAGGTTAGGGATGACCGGATGGATCCATCGCACGTGGGCTCAAGAAGGGGCGGCGCGGCTCGTCTTTGGGTTGAGTAAATTACTACTCTTAATCGCTATTGCAATCTGGTTCTGCGCAAAACGCGGATCAGATTTGGTATCTCTTGCCCGACTCCCGATCCCGGAACTCGCTCCTTCTTTGGGTGGCCTCCTGTTGCAGGTGACGTTGGAATTCACGGCTGTATTGCTTGCGCTTGCGACGTTCGACTTCTTTTACCAAAGGCGTCGTTACGAAAATCAACTGATGATGACCGCCGAAGAGATTCGCGAAGAATCGCAGGATCGTTAGCCGAATCATTTGGAATACGTTAATCGACCGCTACATACGATTGTCGGACGCGTTAACGACGATCTCAATAGCCGTAACGATCGATATAGCTTGCCCATCGAGTCTTGATTTGTTCCAGCGTCCGGCTATCCAAGTCGTAACGATTGGTTTGATATCCTTGACGTGAATTGAGGTATGCCTGCACCTCTGGTAAGGCTTCTGAAAAATCCGCAATTCCTAAATCAGCGTAAATTTGTTGCATGCATTGGATGGGATTTTCGGCCAATTTTTCATAATGCACCTCCGTATACTGTGCGGGTGGAATCAACAATCGATCCCGATCAAACGCATCGTAAAGGCGGGAAAAGACGCTAAACACGAACTCGTCTAAGCCTTCATGGTTGGGCACTTGCACACTTTGGGTTTCAAAAAGCGATTTCCAGAGACGCATTGCAGATGGAAACACCGAAGTGGGATCTCTTACGATGTGAACAAACCGTGCCCTTGGGAAGAGATCGATCAGTGTGCGGACTCGTCCGAGATGCGGGGGCGATTTCAACACCATTGGGCGTTGTTCGCGGAAAAACAATCTTTTCAAGAACCACATGTAGGACGCTTTCCAATCTGAAATCTCGCCCTCCGTAAATCCTTGAAAATCAAGCGAATCTAAATCGACTGGCCCGTGATTTGGAAACGCGGTCGTGCGGTAGATCGTCGGAACACCCATGTTTAACAGCGCAAATTCCTCTTCTTGTGGCTGATCCCAGCCTGCAAGCATGTTGTCCATCGGACGCTGCTCTGGCATGAGAAAGCGAAACCAACGAGTAATAAACGATCGCGTCGAGAGAAAATGGTTCGGCGCAAAGCAATCGTAGGTGGTTGGAAATGCATGACGCGGGTCCAAAGATAACAACTCGTGGAGCAAGGTTGTTCCTGACCTCCAGTGTCCGAGAACAAACAGCGGAGCCTCATCGATCGTGA
>JAYYJN010000303.1:0-4456 GCA_036146215.1 Planctomycetota bacterium | reverse complement strand
GCTCCTTGGAAACTCACCTTTTTCGGATTGACTGGTGCATTTTTAGGACTCATGAGTGGGGGCTTGCACAGCGTGCTCGGTCGTAGAGCCCGACAGATCGAACAACTCCAATCGGCATTGGAGCAGGATGTACGGACCCTGATTAGAAGCGGAGAGGGAGGCAACCTTGAATTCAAGTCATCGCTGCGATGGGATCTGAAAAAAAATGAGAAAAATCGCGTCCTTGAGGGTGTGATTCTCAAAGCGCTTGCCGGTTTTATGAATGGCGAGGGAGGAACATTGCTGATCGGAGTGGCCGATGATGGTGAAATTGTCGGCATCGAACACGACTACCAAACCCTTAAAAAAGCAGATCGAGACGGTTGGGAGGTCGCTCTGATGACGCTCGTTTCGAGCAAGACAGGCACTGCAAATTGTCGATTCATTCAGCCCGTTTTTCATCGCTTGCACGGTAAAACGATTTGCCGCGTTATCGTCAGTCCCGCATCGAGTCCGGTTTACGTGACGCTCGATGGCTCACGCAAGTTTTTTATTCGTACGGGCGGTAGCACTCGCGAACTTGACGTCGAACAAGCGGTTGATTTTATTGCCTCGCGTTGGTCTTGAGCTTGAGATAGAACGGGAGTTCTTCACGACTCCACATTCAGTCGACCCGGCATCGGCGTTTCCACTGGGGCATGCCGCGGTTCGGCCAGCAGAAACGTCTGCAACCAGCCGATAAGCAAAACGAGCGATACGATTAGAAATACGCCGTCAAAGCCCCAGCGATCGATCGCTAATCCTACCAGAGGAGACACCATCATCGGCGCGGCAATGCATAGCCCGAGCGTACTAAGGTAACGCGGATAATCGGACCCCGGAGCCAGTTCCAGCGTATAGTTCTGCAATGTACGCAAGGTTACGGGCACAAGTCCCAGAAGCAAAAAGATGCCCCAATAGATTCCCCTGCCCCATTCCAGGTTATAAGACAAATAAAGTGCCAGACTCGGCAATAGAAAGAGACCAAAAAGAAGAAACCGCAGCACAAGGCGGTTGCCACGGGCATCGGCAATGAAACCTGCCACCAGACTCACCACGGCCGTTCCTGCATTCTGCACAATCACCCAAAATATCAGATCAGAAAAATCGATCTGCAAGCGGACCCGAGCAAGAGCCTGGTAATGGGGAAACAAGACAAATGTTGTGCCAAACAAACCGGCCAAAAACGATGCCCGTCGGAATGCATTATCGTTACGCAGGATATCCCATGAAGCGGTCAATCGTATTTTATTTTTTGACACGATCACTGTGTCGGCACGCTCGGCCAGTTGCCAACCAACGCCTGCTGCAGCCAAAAAACATATGGCGGAGATTGCAAAAATAAAATGAAATTTCCCGTCGCCGCTTTCCAACCAGAATGGCAGCAGCAACGAAGCCGCCCCGATTGCTACGCCCGCGCCCCCCACGTTCCCGAGCAACATCAAGCGGCCTCTTCGCGTCGCAGGCACCAATTTGCCTTGAAGTGTTCCGAAGCAAAGTTGGGTCGTACCTGCACAAACGAAGAAAGCAGCATAAAACGCAAGAAATGCGAATGGCATCCAGTCTGCTGCCGATTTTCCAAACACCATCCAAAGCATCGTGAGCCCAAAAAAACAGATGGCCATCCCACTGAGACTCACTGTCAGCGCCCACTTCTTCTTCGGCAAGCGATTGATTTTCTCGCTGAGCAGCCACGGTGCGAGGCTGTACGATGATCGACTGAACATCGGAAGAAAACCACGCATCCAAGCCGCGCCGCTTAGCGTATCGAGCACCACTGGAATAATGATGCTCTCTGTTTTAAAGATCCAGCCGGTGCGAACTGTTATCTGAACCAATCCAAGCGTCCAGAAATTACGCTTGCTCGAGGCATTACACGTGGCTGTAGATGCAGAGTTTGAGTCACTCTCCATCGTTATCGTCTTTGTTGTAATAAATCATCCCCACCAACCAGGCCGACAAGACCATGGCGGCCGCCCAACCGAGTGGCAAGAGAACAACCAACAGACCAATATTCCTGCCCTCAAAACTCAATTCCAATTCATAGATTCCCCAGGCCGCCCCGAGGACGACGGAAAAGAGGAAAAAGCGCAACAGAAATAACGGCGTGCCCGATAGCTTTTTACCTTGTTGATTGCTTTCCCCTGGTTTCGGATTCGGTGCAGCAGAAGACACGGCAGACTCCCGAAGGCTGTTGAAGTGGTCAATAAAGAACATAGAATGACGGTTCTTGTAGAGTTGTCAACCGATCGACACCAAACAAGGTCGTGCAAACGGACAAAAAACGATTGAATCACACAGGGAGAAAATGGTCATGGCAGTAGAACTTGTCGAATCACCCGACGGAAGAATGCTGGAGGTTCAGGTCACGGGAAAACTATCCAAGGAAGATTATGAACATTTCGTCCCCCGAACAGAGCAACTGATGGAGCACGGAAAAATTCGTATTCTTTTCTCCATGCACGACTTTAAAGGCTGGGATATGGGTGCCATGTGGGAAGACATCAAGTTTGACATCAAGCACTTCAAAGACATCGAACGATTAGCGGTTGTGGGCGATAAAAAGTGGGAACATGGCATGGCACTCTTTTGCAAACCATTTACTACGGCCAAAGTTCAGTACTTTGATCAATCCGATATTGAGCAAGCGCGAACCTGGCTCGCCGAAGGTTAGTCGCCTAATCACGCAGCAGCAGCAGTGCGATCCAGGGCACCAAATTCAACAGCACGATGGCAATTTTGTATTGCGCCATAAATCGGTAATGAATGCTTGCGAATTTTTCTTCGGTCAATTTAAACCAACGACTGTGAATCCGGTAAATCATATCTCTCGCCACAACAAAACCGATGTACCAGAAAAGTAAAATTCCCGCATTTATAATCAAACACCACTCAAAGAACTCGCAAAGATCTGAGTATTCCACCCGCTTACTCCTCCGTTCGCATTGTTGACTTCTGACCCTCTCACCTTATCTTAGTCCTCTCTCCGATGCAGGTGGGCGAGACACTGAACTAAGTTGCAGCGGAGCCCAGTCCTCAGTCAAAGGCGCTTCGACAGTCACCGAATCCCGGGTCATCGGATGTTGGAATGAAAGCACACGCCCATGCAGGGCGATGCTCCGCAAGCGCGGATCATCGTATTGGATGCCAAACGAATGAACCGATCCGTAACGCGTGTCTCCAATCACAGGAAATCCTCTTGCCTTTGCCTGCAAACGAATCTGATGCATTCGACCTGTCTCCAAAGTGATCTCCAAGAGAGAACCGAATTCTGTAGCTTCCAACACACGATAGGTTAAACGCGCTTCCCTTGCGTCGGGATGATCGGGCGAAACGATTTCGGCCTTTGCACGACCAGGGATTTTTCGCATATGATCCGTCCAAGCACCTTCTACAGGTTGCACTGTGCCTTCCACGACCGCCCAGTAAATCTTTCCGACGCGTCGCTCTGCGAACTGTTCCGCAAGCCTTCGACAGGCTCGGACATGACGAGCCAGCACCAAGGCTCCGGAAACGGGTCGATCGAGACGATGCGGCACACCCAGATAAAAGTTTCCCGTTTTACCCTCTCGCTCACGAATCAGTTGGCGTACGGACCGTTCGATGCTAGGAATATCGGCTGGCGCCTGCGTAAGGATGCCGGCAGGTTTGGCAACGACAAAGCAGGGTCCAGCTTGGTAAAGAATCTCAAGGCACTCCGCACCCATCTATTCGCTTTCCGCAAAAGAAGATTGCAGAATATAGGCGGTCACCTCTCGTAGGAGTGCTGGATTACCGTCACGACGTGCCGCCTGCAGAGCCTCAACCGCAAGCACCCTAGCATCTCCTTCCCTATCGCGACTTTTCGCCTGACGCGAGAGGGAGACAGCCGCCTCGGCGATTGCCCTATCATCCGCACCAGCAGCACGTTGTTTATATTGCTCCAACAGGGCGACTTGCTGCTTCCAACTGTCTTCGTCCTTCAGCATTGCAAGGGAGGATGCAATTTTTAATTGCAACAAGAGGTCACCAATTTCGATGGCATCAACCAGCGCGGCCTCTTGCTCAATCCGCTGCGCTTCAATTGAATCGGCCTGCTCGTTGATCACCGTATCTTCCGTAGCAGCCAGATCAGGGACAACGGTCGACGGATCCGCATCATCTTGCTCCGTCTCCGGGATTTCGGCTTCAATCTCTACCGACTCAGCCTGCGGGAGCTCGAAATCGATAACCGAATTTTCGTCTGATACGATTGCTTCTTCACCACCATTTGAACCTTCATCAATGACATCTCTATCAATCGTTTCTGTCGCGACAGGTTCTTCTTCGATGACGATCTCACCCGCTGCTTCGGCAAAGTCAGATTCTTCATCGCTCAGTGAATCTGCACCCGATGCCTCCGCCCCCTCCGTTTCCTCCGTCTCCGTTTCGGCTTCACCTTCCGAAACACTCTCGTCTT
>JAYYJN010000302.1:0-30959 GCA_036146215.1 Planctomycetota bacterium | reverse complement strand
AAAACATCCCGGTTAATTTGCTGATCCATTTGGAATACTGTTTGGCCGCGTATTGAGTCATGGTAACTGCCGGTTGCTTTGCATCGCTGCCATACTCATAGGTGATATCGGGCTCGTATAATTCGGTGGGCGCGGTGATCGCATCCACATCCTCAGGCATTCTCTGTAGATGCTTCAGTAAATCATTCGCTCCCAAATCCTGAAGCTGCTTTTGAATCTTTGTTGCTTCCGCCGGATCGCTAAGACTATAGCGCAACCCTTGAATTTGCTTGAGCTGCGCATAGAGTGCCATGAATGCCTGATACTCCCCCCAGGTAACCTCATACTGGCTCATCCAGAAGGGAGCAATGGTGACTTCGACCTGTGGACCTTCGTCCGGCTCTCGATCCGCTTCATTCGCAGGACTGCCGAGCAGAAAGCTGCCTCCGGGAATCGGCACCATTTGAAAGCTCTGTTCTGTGCCCGGTATCTGTTGCCGATATGGGACCATATAGCCGTGGGCCGTTTTGACGAATCGGCCCTCTGCAGGTTTTTCTTCCACCAACCCAGGTTCGGCACTCTCTGCAACAACCTGACAAAAGAGAACCGTACCGAGAAGCGAACAAACCGAGAGGCTTGTCCCGACGGCAGATATCCATCGGTGAAAGCAGGATCGAAACATAATAGCGTAGGATCATTAGCGGACGGGTAATTAAAACATCATTATATGCGATCTGAAACCGACGTGAGAGTCCGCTCAACCCGAGGCAACTGCTGAAATGACGCTAGCAAATGTCCTGGAGTTTGAGAAAAAGGGGGTCTTACCCCTCTTTTCGTACGCGGGTGGCTTGGACCGCTTCTATCCAGGCCTGTTCACTCTCTTGGACATCAAACGCGTTGGCCCAGCGGTCAGATACTGTTTGCTCATATGCATTTGTATCATGCATCCAACGGTGAATTGAGGACCTCGTATCTTGACGCGACTTCTGGGAATGACTCTCAGTCGACGATCCATGAGTGAGAATATCCATTACATCGACCCGACCTGACTTAGAAGCCAAGGCATTTCCAAGGATGTTAAAGATTCCAGATATCGATTCCTCAATTTCTTCCTCGTCGTCACCGGGAGATGATTCGTCGATCTCATCAAATTCATCAGACGGCTGATCTGAGTCTTCGCGATCTTCCAAATCACCTTCCTCTTCCTCCATTTCATCACTGGCTTCGGTGCCGAATTCTTCTTGGACTTGGTTTTCAAGATCTTCAGCATCACTGCCTTCCTCTCCGGCATCGACAGTCGATCCTGCAATATCGAGTGCAGCGTTTGCCATGGAGGCCGGATCTAGAAAGGCAAGCTGGAAACCATCAACACCGCCGAAAATCCCCTGCACCGATCCCGGGATGCCTCCGCCACCACCACCGCCGCCAGGAGAACCCGCATCGGAAATGCCAGCAACCGATTGCGAAACTGCGTTCCCTCCACGAACCAGCATCTGCGGCGCAGCCGACGGATCGAATGCCATCATCACCGATTCTCCCGGAAGATGGCCTTGGAACACCGTGCGAATCGACGGCTGAATTGTTGTGCCACCGGCACCGGTGCCTACCGTATAAATATTGACACCGCCCCGCATCAACTCCCCGCTGCTGGTCGTACTCATCTGCACGTTGATCGTGCTTGCGTCCCCTGCAAACATGATGCCCTGAACGCCTCCGGGAGTTGTGGAACTGGCTGAGGTAACCACCAGTGAGGCGCCCGGAATGCTTCCGGCAAGTTCCGTCGGGTTATTATCGTAGTCGTAGCTTACCTGATTGTCGCCGATAGTCACGGTAAAGTTGATCGGATCGAACCAGATCACGGCCACCATTTGCCCCGGGGTCAGAGAAAGACTATCGGCCAAATCATAGACCTGCTCGACACAATAGTCATTTACCGCCATGGTGACGTCGTCTACCTCTTCACCAAAACCGATTGCGACTAATGGATCGTCTCCGGATCCCACATTCAGTGCGCAGTCCGAAGCGTCCCGTGCAACGACATTGCGACCGATCAAAATTTCGTCAATGCCTGAATCCGCGACGACCACGTCGTGCACCGGTAAGTCCGGCGCAACCACAGGTTGACCAGGGGTCGGAATTGGCAACGGAGTTGGCGCCTGACCGGACAAATAGGCCTCGAGTTGGGCTAAAATTCCGTTCGCTACATCATCAGCCAGGTCTTGTTGCTCCTCCTCCACAGCACGACCTTCAAAGCGTATTCCGCGCGGTGCAGAAAATTCTGAAGTCCCCGCGCGACTTGATGTCGCAGTTGCAACAATCCGGGAATCCAGATCAGGATACTCATCGACATCGACGGTGAGGGTTTTTCCGCCTCGCTGAAAATCTTCAGAAGTGTAAATGTCTGTGCCTAAAAATTCGCCACCTTCACGTCGGCTTGCGTCTGCCCGATAAAACTCGATGCGAAGTGAATCTTCAATTGCATCTGCATTCGTCGGCACATAGTAATCGACTTCAACCACGCCGTTGACCAATTCAATTCGAGTAATCACCGGAGTGTTGATAAGCTCATTCGCACCCGAGTCATCGTCAACAGAACCGTCTTCGACGTCGTTGGGTGTAAATCCGTTTCGCCCTAAGTCGATGCCCATCCCTGCATTCTCATAAAAGGCGTTCGTGTTGATCTGATTGATCGTTCCGTTCTCTACAGAGATTCCGTTCCCACCGTTGTAAGCGATGATGTTCTGATCAGCACCCTCTTCGTCCTGCCCACCGATGAGATTCTGGCTACCGCCGTCCACCCAAATGCCATCGCCCCCATTACCGGCTTGTTGGCCTGCCGAATCAATTCCGATTTTGTTGCCCGAGATAATGTTACCGGTGCCCAGCACTCGGATACCGGAAAGAGCGAAATTCTGTATCGTCAAACCCTTGACTTGATTTCCGTCCGAGAGAATTTCCAAACCGTGACTGTTGCCGGCAAACGATCCATCGATCACCACAGGAATTCCATTTACCCCGCCAATCAACTCAATCGGGCCGATGCCCTGAAGTGCTGGGAGGGCAGATTGGGGCTGGATCAGAAAAATGTCTGCAGCAGCATCACCGCCCGGCAAATCGGAATCGATATCGACAAAGCCGGGATCTTCCTCGGAGAGGTCAAAATAAATCACACCGCCCTCCGGTCGTGACGCCACATCCTGCAACACATAACGGAGCGAGCCGATGCCCGAATCCCCGGTATGGGTTACCGCCAGCGATCGGTAATATCCCTGATAGGCATCCTGAAGATTTGTCGACAGGGAAACATCAAAATCGGTGGTTGTGGCCGCAACAGTGACTTGTTGGGTCTGATCGCCCAAGGCAACAGTACCGGTGTGTTCAAATTTCCAGATTTCCTGCGGATCGATCCGACCATCTTCGTCGAGGTCGCCTTCAATGAATTGGCCCGAAAATACCGGATTTGCATTAGCGACCGTCACGTCAGTCAGCTCAACATCTCCTAAATTTTGAAGATAGTAGGAGATGCGGAACGATTCACCAACAATCAACTCCGGAACACGAGTATCGATTTCCGTGTCCCACGCGGATGTGGCTATCCAGTCGACCACCGCACCGAAGTAACTGCCACTTGCGGTGCCGCTCACCTCGGTGCCGGTCAACGCATCACGCGCCGTGACCGCTGCGGAGAGTGTCTGCGATCCGGCCAGTGCCTCTGCCGTATCGCTGAAGGTCCACGTCTCATTCACATCCAAGACGCCATCATCGTTGATGTCGCCACCGATATAGGTCGCACCACCAACCTCCACATCGCCAAGACCCGTGTTACCGGTATTGTGTAGCTGATAATGGACCGTAAGTTCGTTACCGGCAACGGCATGGATTTCACCGTTCTGCTCTCCACCCTCACCGGAGATTGCACTATCGATTGCCATTGCCAGAGAGGGCAAAACTCCAAAATATCCCGCCGAAACTCCCGGGCTCAGTACAACATCAAAAATTGGATCAATCGCCCCGCAATAGACCTGCGAAATATTCTGCCCGAGTTCCACCGATACAGCAGTGCTGAACTTCCATACCTCTCCCGGATCGAACAAATAATTATTGTTCAAATCACCTACATTCGTATCTTGAGCAGTACGATGCGGTGTATACATGAAATCGTCTCTCGAATCATCCGGTGTCTGGTTATCACCAAATACCGTTGGATGACTGAACACCACATTTTGTGTATTGGTGATGTGTACTACGTGTGTTGCGGTTGTGCCAGAAAGAAGATAACCCGAAGAAGATTCCATTCCGCTGAAATCGTACAAGACAGCGTCAATGCCCACGTCGAGCAGCGGCAAGTCATCGTCGATCAAGTCAAAGGATGACTCGGCACTACGATAATGATCAGCCGAGGCGGTTAAAACGATTGATTCCGCGTCGTAAGGCAAGGTGTTATCAATGAGATCAACCGTGAATTCAGCCGATTGCGAGCCTGCTGGAATGAGTACCGATTGGGGCACTTGAACACGGGAATCCGCGCTGCATTGCAACTGCACCAGCAAGTCCTCAGTTACGGCGCCACCTCGGGTGATGGTCGCAGCTAGGCTGGCTGAATTTTCTGCGATTACGTTGGGCACTGCGGAAATTTCAAGGCCATACTCTTCGTAAATTTCCCAAGGTTGATCCGTGAGAGGAATGCTAATACGGGAACCATCGGTTCCATTAATCACATCAAAGCCGTCAATTCCAAAAAGATAATTGGTTTCTACGACAAATGAAAAATTGTCGCCTAGATTACTAAACGCTGCGCCATCACTGGCCTGTGCATTCCATGACCTGGCAAACAGCGTTGAATCAGACGACGAGGTTTGCTCGAGCGGCTCATCAGCCACCACAATGGTTGCGGCATCAAGGCCACTGATATCGAGAGAGATTGTACCACCATCATCATCTTGTGGTGCATCAACTAAGACAACGAAACCAAGTGCTTGATCCGGATCCTCGTGAAATAAGAAAGTCACCCGGTTTGATGCTTCATAACCCGTGTTTGACGCTGCGCTGTTTTGGGTGTTGTAATCATAAAAGGTGAGCAGGTCAGTGCCACTGATAACGGGTGCAACCGGAGCGGTCATTTCACCCTGAGCTACCACGAACTGTGGGTCGTGAATATCGAGAGCTGCCACATCGCCCAAATCATTGGTCGTAAGAAGTCGCCGCGGCTCAAGCGGCTCAAGCAACAAAGACGTGCGGTCCAAGCGGCGCGCAGCGATAGACGGTTGCCTCCGACTGGTCCGATTTCCACCACGACGCAAATACATCGACTCTCCTATATGATCCAATTGTATTTTTACGCGTGAATTCTGCCAAGAATTTGGTTATCTACTCACCCCTCTTAAGGGTTATTTTTATCCGTGATTGGCAGGATATTCATTACGACCTAGCGGCGAAGCAGTAAAATGTAGGTCGAACCGACATCAATTCTGAAAAAGTTGCTGAAATTCTTCGCTCCGGAACAGCGGAACAAATGCGCGGTCAGAGCGAATAAGCTGGGTATTCGGCAGACCACGTTGCTTCGCCTCTCGAAGCAGATCAACCGCTCGCTTGGTACGTTGCTCGGCAAGCACCGAGTCGAGTTTTTCCTGTTCTGCAATTTCAGCACACAGTGCGTAGATGCCGGCCGCGCTGAAAAGCACTTGCCATGCTTCGCGATTTTTCATCTTTTCTGCGAGTGCAATGGCGGCCTGAGCATCTTCAATGGCCCCTTGATCCTCGCCGAGCATAGCACGGGCAAACCCTCGACCGTTATGCGCCTCGGCCTGCTGTCTGCCGGTAAGCTGATCATGATTGAGCAAGGTGTCAAATTGGCTTTGAATCGACACCATGTCGGTCAACTGGGTCCAACCTAAACGCAAACGGAGTCGCGGATCCGCGTACCCATATTCCAAGGCACGAAGATAATCCCCTAGTGCATCCTCATTTTTCTGGTTATACGATTTTAAATCACCCAACATTTTATACAGATCTGCAAGCCGATCGCTTCCCAAAAGACCGACCAGCGCATCAACCGGATTACTGTCGACAACACTCTGCAGATCATTCATCGCACCGAGACTTGAACCCGCCAAATCGGGAACGTCAGCTTGCGTGCGTCTTGACTGCATCTCCTGCTGCCAGAGGTGGTAACGAACCCGACCTCGTCCAAACCTCGCATCTATCGCCCCCGGAGCGATTCGTAGTGCGCGATCAAAGTGTTTCTCTGCCCGGTCTAATTTTTCGATCGCTTGCTCCGCCTGTCCTAGTGTCATATCCCGAAGCGCCTGACGTTCAATTAAGGTACCCAGCCAGCGTTGATTTTCCCACGAATTGGGTGCAATTCGCTGCGCTTGTAGCAAGTCTTGAAGCGCGGCCTCAAACTCACCATTCTCCATTCGCACCTTTGCGAGACCTCGCAACGCTCTAACATTACGAGGAAACTCATCGAGTGCCTCGGCATAGGAAGCAATTGACAAATCTCGCTCCTTCGCAGCCTTTTGCTCCCCTTCCATGCCGCCACGCGCCGTGAGAAATCTCGCCTTTTCTGCACGCGCTTCACCGATATTCACGATTGTTTCAACCAATGGCTTTTTATCGAACGACTGCTCAAATTCCGCAATCGCCTGATCAAGAAACTTTTGTTTTTTTTGCAACTGCTGGGCCGTTGCTTGTGAATCATCGATCTGTGCAGCCTGCTTGAGTCGTGTTAGGCCGCGGGCCTGAAATACATAATAATCATCGGGATCCTTTGACTGTGCCTGCAAAAGCTCATCGAGCGCTCCTCCATTGCCTTCAATTTTCCCAAGGGAGCCAAGTAGCAGCGCCTTCAGCGCGTATGGTTGCGATTCCTGCCCCCGAAGGCGAATCGCCTGGTCGGCATATTCAATCCCGCGCGGGATGACATCGCGACGTGCAAATCCCAGCAGGTAATGGAGATAGGCGAGTTGAAGGTGCACGAAATAATCGTCCGGTTTCGCTTGCAGCGCTATTTTTAAAATTTCGATGGCGGTTAGTAAATCACCATCCTGGCGAGCCAGAATACTTTGCAGCATCCAATCAATCACCGCATTCGGAACCAATTCCTCTAATCGAACCTGTTCGCGTTTTTCAAGCTCTAACTCTCCCAGCGCACGATAGAGCTCGACACGCATGCGAGAAATTGCCCAGTGGGGCCCCGCTAATGTTTCCGCTTCGTTGAGCAAGCGGATTGCATCCCGACGATTTTCGTCTTTTTTATCTGCAGCTGAACCAAGATCCTCTGCGCGGGCAAGTAGAACCAAAGCCTCGGCCATCGTTTCGCGGAAGGCTTGAACATCCTTGGAGTCAATTCCCTCAGTGGCATTATCATTTGTTCGGTCAAGTCGCGCCTGCCAGCCGCTCGAGACAAAGTTATTGCGAATTTCCTGACCCAATGCCTGGGCGGCAGTAAAATCTGTGCCAAAAGCATCCGCACGAAGTTCGTCAATTTTTGATTCGACTGCAGAAGAAATATCTTTAAATTGTTTTCGCGTCGCCATCACATCTTCAATTTTTTCGCGTCGATCACGCGTTTCCACATAAAGCGTTCGCAAGGCCATTCGCTGCTCTGCCAAGCCTTCAGCTTCTCGAAAAAACCCCTGCGCCTTCGCAAATTCCCCCTCATCCAGTGCAGCCTCACCCTCGGAAACTTTTTCTTGGACCAATTTTAAAGTCGTCCTATCACGACTACTCTCTACCTCGGACCACACCGTCAATCCGATCAGTAATGTAACCAGCAATGCGGAAACAGTACTCACCGCAACCTTGTGATGTCTGGCAACCCGCGCCGCCTGCTGCAGCAACGGCTCGCGATAAACTGACACAGGTTCATCTGCCAAATAACGCTGAACATCGTTTGCTAAATCGCCCGCTGAGGGATAGCGATCCTCAGGAGCCAATGCCATCGCCTTCAAGCAAATTGATTCCAGAGCTGGCGGCACTCCTCTGGCAACTTCGCGTGGCGGCTTAAAATCTCCCTGACAGACTTGCTCTAAAGCAGTCTCGCCCTGAAAAGGAAAGAGACCTGTGAGCAATCGATAAAGTGTCGCACCTAAACTGTAGATATCACTGCACGGGCCGACACCTTCATTGGTACCTGTCGCCTGCTCAGGACTCATGTAGGCGGGTGTTCCCACCACCGATCCAGGGAGTGTGGTACTGGCGTTGCGGATCCTTACGGGACGCGGGGCCTCCTTATCATCTGCGCCGACGATGTCCTCTTCATCAACGCGTTTTGCCAGACCCCAATCCACGACCAACGTCTCTCCATACGGGCCGAGCATAATATTATCGGGCTTGATGTCGCGGTGAATCACACCCCGATCATGTGCATAGTTGATGACATGACAGACATCCACAAACTGATCAAGTAGCTTGCGAAAAGCGAGCCGCTTTTCTCCGGGATTCATTCCTGACGATTCACTGCGATGGTATCTCGCCATCGCTTTGGAGAGCGTCTCTCCTTCAATAAACCGCATCGCATAATAAAGCTGGCCATCTTCGTATTGACCCAAGCCGTAAACGGGCACAATACCCGGGTGTTCAAGAGCTCCGGTGATGCGAGCCTCTTGAGCAAATCGCTCGCGGCTACTGTGTACGTTCGCGTAACGGGGCTTAATCTCTTTAAGTGCTACCTCACGGGGTAACTCTCGATCGACCGCGACATGAATCTCTCCCAAACCACCTTTGTCGTGGAACCGAACTTTTCTGAATCGCAGAGCCTGTGGATCGGACGAAGGTTGATAAGCTTCACTGCTCGCATCGGAGGCACCTAATATAACCTCAGAAGGGGTTGCCCAAAGGGACGGAGGCTCATTGGTCAACTCGGTAATGTGCTCTTCAGAGGGGGTATGATCGAGAGTTGCCTGCATGCTTTGATCGGTATCGTCACCCGGTCGGTCAGCAGCACTCGGCGGCAAATCATAGGTTGCAGCAACCGATTTTTTTTCATTTATTATTGCCTCCAATTCCGCAGCCTGATCAGCCGAGAGCATACCGCACTGCTGAAGCACATCTTCTAAAGATTGCTCCTCATCGTCCGCCCAAAGACTCGCAGCGCGAATCAGATCATCCGGGGAGATCATCTGCCGCTGAACTGCCAGGATGCCGAAAAGCAGGTTTTGATCCAATTTAACACCACATCATGCTGCACACACCAGGAGCGTCAGGATCACAATCGCAAACAACGAGAGCGATCACATAAATTGTTTATCCCAGTATCGCATTCTACGGAGTTCTCTACCAGACCTTGATGGCGAAATAGAGAAATCAGTCCGATATCGTTATTCAGTTTCGTAACCGACGGGACCGATCAGACCATCGTGGGAATGCTGCGGTAAATTTTCACCACTGATCCCAATCGACCAAAAAGCTGAGGGATCATTCGTTTGGCTCGTGCCTAGGGGAAGCGATTCGGGGACAAGTGGAGTCGGCTGAGGGAATGGGTTTGGATCAATCATCTCGTGTGCGTTCACTTCCGGTAAGAAGGCATCATAAGCCGTGTTTGGCATTACCGTTTCAATCGGCCCGGCACACCGATAGGGCGTCTCCAAATGTCCGCGACAAAATAGTGCTTTCGAAGAGGGAGTTGTCGAATTTAATCCGGGACCGGACGAGCAAACCTGATGCAGATCGATGGGCTCGACCAGTTGGGGCGTTACGGTGATCAATAATTCAATCTCATTCTCCCTGGATGCCACGTGCCGAAACGGCATGCCGAGGTATGGGATATCGGAAAGAAAGGGAACACCTCGGCGTTCCGCTTGCACGCGATTCTGGATTAAACCAGCCAAGGCAAACGTTTGCCCGGCACGCATTTCAACTCCCGTATCGACCTGTCGCACATTGAGGCTTGGTACACGATGTTTGCCGAGCTTGGTCTTGGTTTGAGTATCAATTTCGCTGATCCGCGGGCGGATATCTAAACGAATGCGTTGGTCCTCAAGCACCCGAGGAACAAAATCTATTTCCATCCCATAAGGCTTATACTCAATAGAATTTGTACCCAAGGCACCCGCCACGAGAACAGGAATTTCACCACCGGCACGAAAACTTGCACTCCTTCCACTGATTGCAACCAACGTCGGCTCGGCTAGGACTTTGGCCAAATCATGTTCTCGAAGCGTATCCAGAAACCCATGTCCTCCAACCCCGTTACTTACAATGCCACACCGCAAATCAAACCCTAGCGCGCGTAGTTTTGTTCGCGATACTTCCATCACACGAACATGCAATAAAACCTGTCGGGGATGACGGAGTTTGATATTCTGTAAAACGCGAGGATAGAAATCTTCGGCAATGGCGATAATCTGATCCACATGCTCCTCAGCCTGAACATCACCGCTTAGCATCACGCCACCCGAATAGGGCGTCACTTTAAGGTTCGCTTCGGGAAATTGTGCCCCCAGTACGAATTCCAGTTCGACGGTCCTTGGAAGAATAACCACCTCGAGGGTTCGAACCCGATTCTGATTATCGAAGAGGCGGACGTAGCCCAGCCCGGGTTCCTTGCCGAACAATCGAACGCTCTGCGGATCAGGCTGGGAAACTTGGATGATTTCCGGATGGGAGTTCTCAGTACGAATAAGCGGTTCTTTAAAAGAAAGAGTTCGTGTCTCCTGCCCGCGTAATTCGATCCGCTTTACTGGCAAAGAACTGCTTGTTGATAAGGTAGTCAACTCGCTCGAGCCGAAATCCGATGCCGTGACAATCACTGGCAAATACGCTGTGATACACGCTGCGATCCTAAGAGCAATCAGCACCCTTGCGGGAGATGCGCGGAAGAATTGCGAGAACTGCAGCAATGAACGCATACCCCACCCTGGAAAAGTGTCGCTCTTAGAAATCGAATGAAGAGCGGGAACGTTGTGGTTTTGTGATATCTCCTGCGATTTTCTTCGGCATTTTCAGCAGATGATCTCCAGACTCGACAGACCGATCCGGAAGCCCGAAGTCGACTACGACCACATACGCAAGCGTTGCTTTTACTTTCACGTTAGAGCGGGTAAATAAGGAGGACTTTTCCTGCGAAATTGCGCGTCACCGTCCGTATCAACGATAGCAACAACAGAGCGATAGCATTACCGGCATTCATGGATCTGTCCCCGCATCGGGTCGTCCCGACGTTATGGGGCTCGAGATTAGATAATGCGTGAGCCAAAGCGAAACTATGGCAACGGGCAGTACAACCCAGATTGGTACGCCGAATCCAATCGGAATTGTTCCGGCAACGACAGATACAAAGGCCGCTAATAGCGCATAAGGTGCTTGCGTCCATACATGCGCCATATGGTCGCAATCACTGGCCCGACTTGAAAGGATGGTCGTATCAGATAGCGGTGAACAGTGATCGCCAAAAATGGAACCTGCTAACACGCCACCCACGGTAGCCGAAAAAATGGGCGTGTGCAAAATTTCTTCTCCACCACCGCCTAGAATTTTCCAAGTCAAGGGAATCACCAACGGCACCAGAATACTCATGGTTCCCCAACTCGTCCCCGTGCAATAGGCAACAACGGAAGCGAGAAGAAAAACCAAGGTCGGCAACCATGCTGGAGCAACGGAATCTCCCAAAAGACTTGCCAAGTAAATTGATGTGCCGAGTCGTTCACCGGAATCGCCAGGACTCGTTAAATCGGCCAGTGTCCAGGCAAGCCATAAGACAACCAGTGCCCCGGACATCATCTTGAAACCTCTCCAGGCCCAACTAAAAATTTCGCTCACTGTCCCATTTTTGCCGGACCAACTTAAAAATGCTGCCGTTAGGCAACCAGCAAGAGATGCCCAAACGAGTGAGCCATATGCATCCCCTGCACCGACCACCTCCCACCAACTTGAATGCTTATCTGACTCTAAAAGCCCCGTAATTATTAGTGTTAACACAAGCACAAACAGCAGGACGCCAATTGATGCGAATGGTAGAACAACGCGATCATTGCCACCGAGGTGCTGTTCCGGTGCGGCCATCGTGGATGAAATATTTTTTGCAACGCTTTGATCAGGTTCTCTATTTCCATTAAATGCCTGCTTCTCCGCTTTCAACATCGGGCCAAAATCTTTTCCGCTGTATGCCACAATTCCAACCAGAATTAATGCCAACAGCGGATAGAAACGGTACAAAATCGTTTTGACAAAAATAAAGAATGCCAGCCCACCAGAATCATCAACATCAATCTGCTGAAGACCCGTGCCGATAAAGTTCACTTCACCGGCGACCCACGTGGAAATAAGAGCGAGTCCTGCGACTGGTGCGGCAGTGGAGTCGACAATGTACGCCAGTTTTTCCCTTGAAATTTTTAACCGATCTGTGACTGGTTGAAATGTTGTTCCCAGTAGAAGCGTATTGGCGTAATCGTCAAAAAAAATAATCAATCCGGCAAGCCAAGTAACCAATTGTCCGCGACGACGATCACTGGCAAAGGGTTCAAGAAGTAAAACCAGCGAACGCATGCCGCCGCTCGAATGAATTATACCCACCATGCCGCCCACCAAGAGTGTGAATGCAAAGACCTGTAAATGCTCAACCTTAAAAAGACTGTTAAACAGATCTTCACTGATGCAACGCACTACCGCTTTCAGCGGATTGCCCGAGGAAAGAATGAGACAGGCTGCGAAAACGCCAGCGAATAATGAAAAAATAATCCGCCTGGTAAGCATCGCGAGTAATACCGCGATCAAAGGCGGCAGGACACTCCAAGATCCGTAGTGTTCGATCGTCGCCATAAGCAAACCCACTTTCCCCTCGCAAGCGGCACATTCAATCCTACGATTGCAGCAACCGCTCGCGGAGCGCGTCGGCAACAATTGGGGGAACAAACTGCTCCAATTCATTTTGACCTGCAAGCGCTGCAATCTGCTTAATTAGAGAACTGGAGATGTGCGCGTATTCCTCTCCCGACATAAGAAAAATGGTTTCTATATCGGGGGCCAACTTTCGATTCGCCAGCGACATCGTGAATTCCGCTTCCATGTCAGAAAGAGAGCGCACGCCGCGGACCATCACGCGGGCATTGCAATGCTTCACAAAGTCGACTGCAAGTCCATCGAAGGCAAGAATTTCCACGTTGTTCAAGTCGCACGTTGCCTGCTGTACCAAATGAATTCTATCTTCAACAGAAAACAGAGGTTCCTTTTCGATATTCAGGCCGATGCCGATAATCAAACGATCTACCAGACGACTACATCGCTCAATCACATTGAGATGCCCGAGCGTAATCGGGTCGAATGAACCGGTGTAGACAGCGGCATGCAAATCGACTTGAGGCACTTGCGGCATAGTAAAAGCAATTTATAAATAAACGGCGGTTTGAACAACCGCCAAATACCCATCCCGGTGAATCCGTAATTATTGCATGAAAAGCGAATGTGTTAAAAACCTGCCTTGAAACATTGGGTATGGCATCTAAGGGTGCTGTAAAAATATCGATGGCAGGAGCAATTGCACGGTGGAAAAAGTGTTTGCGGTTGGACTATACTCGAGATTCTGGAATTCGGTCTTCGCACTACTGCTCAACCAGAACCTTACATTTACGATGAAACCGCTTTGCTTCTCTGGAATGATTTTCGGCACTTTTGTTGTCCTCCTTTTCGGATTGGATCTGGCCATTAAACTTCCTTTTGGCAGGCCGAGTTGGATCTTAAATACTGGTTTTATCATTATGGGCTTCATCTTGATCTACACGGGTTGGGCAACCCAAAAAGAACAGCGATAATATTGCAGGCCTGATCGCGCATCGATCTAAGTACACGACGATTTGAGCCCAAAATGGTTTTCGGGGCACTGCTGATCATGATCACGTTGGACGATACATCATAGACCGTTACAATAAGAGTAGCGACAAAACTGCTTGGGGAAACCTCGCATTTTGCTCGATTTATGAAAGGTTTTGCATGCTAAAAAAAATCTACCCAGCGATGGCAATTTTGCTGAGCATCCTTTTAGGATCTACATGCACGCTACTGATATCCCGTGCCTTACGTGACGAATCAGTCATCATCGGCGTGCCGCACGGTGTTCATGCCTCAACAGCATCGGGGACTGATGGCTTCAGTGTGGCAACCGGACCTATTGACGAAAACGTGGAGGGCCTATTTCTGCTCGACGGATTGACGGGCGATCTGACGTGTAGCGTGGTGAGTGTGTTTAACGGGAAATTTTTTGCGCGAATGCAACGCAATGTTTTAAATGATCTGAGTCTGGATAATGATAAAAATACGCGTCTACTCATGGTGACCGGGTCCTGGCGATTTCGAAGCCAAACATCTCAGCGTCGACCCTCTAATTCACTGGTGTATGTGGTCGATTCGTCAAGCGGGAATTATGCAGCGTATGCGGTTCCGTGGAACAAACTAGCAGCAAATAAAGGACGTCAAGGCAATCACGTCGATGAAATTATTCTTCTCGATAAGGGCACAGCCCGCGACCCTACCGCGAATTGATGTGATCAATCCTCGCGAGCCAAATTATGTCCCGTGATGATTGAGACGAACGTTTTTTTGCTCGCGGCTACTCGCAGCTACGGGGCCTGCGATTGTTGAAGCTGTGTCGCATGCTGGCGAATGGCTGTCACGATTCCCTCCATCGTAAATACTTCAGCCTCGACCGCCGGCTCATATCCCAGCTCACGCAAAACCGCCGAGGTAATCGGGCTGATGCTCGCCAAGCGAACGTCCTGTAAAGCGGAACCAAAAAGTGAAGCGAGTGATCGGGCAATCGCGGAGCTTGTCACCGTTATCCAGTCGATCTGCTGATTGGTCATCGCATCGGCAATATCAGGTTCCACTTCCGTTACATCTGTGCTTTCATAGACGATCACCTGATCAACTGTTGCACCCGCTTTGCGCAAAGTTTCCGCCAATACTTCGCGGCCTCGATTGGCTCGCGCGAGCAAAAACCGATCACCCTCTTTCGCCTCCAATGCCGATGCCAATGCATCTGCAGAATAGACGTCCGGTTGTCGATCTACTCTCAAACGATAGCTCTCTACTGCCGCAGTGGTTCGCGGACCAATTGTTGCCAAGCGGATACTCCCAAGACGTCGCAGATCTCCAAAGATTTCGCAAAATCGCTCAAAGAAGAAATGGACGCCATTAACACTTGAAAACACAAGCCAATCATACTGTTCAATACTTTCGATCGTCGCATCGACGTCTTTCCATTGTGGTGGAGCAGCAATTCTTATTGCAGGTTGCAGAAGACAGCCCGCACCGAGTTCCGTAAGCATCCTTGATAAAGGGAGTGCTTGTGAACGAGGACGCGTGATTAAGATGGTCTGCCCGAGCAGTGGTTTCTGCGCAAACCAGCAAGGCAGGGACCCTGTCTGAGCAGCGTAATCTACCAGCACGACTGCGGGCGGACGTAACTGGTGTCGCGATAATTCAGCAGCAACTTCTTCAAGCGTGCAATAAATGGCTTGCTGATCGGTCATCGAACACCGGCGTACGATCGCAACCGGAGTTTTCGGATTCCTGCCTGCCTCGATCAAACTCCTTGTCCAAGTAGGTGCAGTCGTGACACCCATGTAAAAAATCAGCGTTCCGGGAAATTTTGCCAGCGATGGAAAATCGATTTTGGAATCGTTTACAGCTTCCTGCTCGTGTCCCGTAACCATGGCCACGGCAGATGCGTGCTTTCGATGAGTCATAAAAACACCGGCGTAGCTCGGCGCTGCCAGAGCGGCAGAAATTCCGGGAACGACCTCCCAGGTGATGCCCGCCCTGTGAACCGATTCCACCTCCTCAGCCAGCCGCCCGAAGACGCCCGGATCACCACCCTTTAAGCGAATGATCGTTTTACCTTGCCGCGCTTAGTCGATCATTCTTTGATTAATTTCGTCCTGCGTCCAAATCCGTCCATGCCCGTGTCTGCCTAAACATATTTGCTCAGCAGTTTCGGGAACCGGTGCCAGAACCATCGGATTTACAAGAAAGTCATAGAGAACTATATCCGCTTGCTTCAGCAGTTCGAAACCGCGCAACGTGATCAGACCGGGATCTCCGGGACCTGCGCCGACGAAATAAACACGCCCATGTTCGGGCGAAGACTTTTCATCGGTTTCACCGCTATCAGCTGCTTTGCCCATTGGTATCCACTGATTCATGGTGTCAATTATAAGGGCTCACCATCGCTTTACGGAGTACCTAATCGAGTGCTGGTTCACGCGAAAAGCGATTGAAATTCTGAATCCTTTTGTCGCTCTTATGACTGTGCGATTGTTTGCTGCACATTGTCTCCAGACATATTCGTGTTAAAATTATCACCGGCGAAATTTGACGTTGTTCCCAATCTTTTGGGCGTCTTCACCTTCTAGCTCAAATCAGAATCCGATGGCAAAACAAAAAGCCACCAAGTCAAACGAGGGAGAACAGGATTCGCCTGCTGAGCAAAAGGACGACACTCCGGTTCTTCAGCCAATCTCGGCCAAAAAAAGGGGTCAGTTACAAAAAAGCTTCGAGCATGGTAGCAAACTCTCGACGAAAGGCGAATTCGACTACGCGGATGTAATGTTCCGACAATGCGTTGCTGGTGATCCGGCAAATTTGATCTACACGCAGAACTTGCTGACCAACCTAAAAAAGAAATACAACAATAATAAAAAAGGTGCCAAGATGGCGAGCCTGCGCACTGCCGGACCAAAGGCTCGGATGAAAAAAGCACAGGTGAAAAAAAATTGGGTTGAACTGATAAAAGCAGGCTTGGAGTGCTTGCACTTCAACCCTTGGGACGGTGCTGTGTTAGGTGAAATAGCCAAAGCATGCGAGGCGCTGGAAATCCCTGAATCTCAAATTGAGTATCTCAAAATTGCCTTGGAAGGTGATCTTAAAAATATCGGTTTGAATCGTTCGGCAGCGAACGCCTTTGCCAAGATTGCTCGATTCGATGAAGCGATTGCTTGTCTCGAAAGGATTGCCGCTCAGCAACCTAACGATCAGGAAGTAGCTCGCGAAATCAGTCAAATGACGGTCAATAAAACGATCCATCGAGGTGGCTACGATCACGCAGAGACCTCACTGGATGTCAGTGTCGAAAAACAGGCCCAAGAAAAGCTGGCTGGTGGTGCGCTCGAACTTTCTGAAGAACAACAATTGCGTCGTGAGATCCGACGGCATCCTGAAGAGGTCACCAATTACATTAATCTTTCCGATTACTTCTTTAAGCTCGAAGATTTTGAAGCCGCTGAACAGATTATGGCAGAGGGTGTCGAGGCCACCGGTGCTGTCAGGGCTACGGAGGAACTCGAGGACATTCAGCTTCATCGGACTCGATTGGAGTTGCTTCGGGCAAAAAAACGCGCAAAAGAAACTCAAAAATCAGAGGATGCGGATCTCTATAAACGAATGAAAGAGGAGCTTAATAAACGAGAATTGGCAATTTTTGCATCCCGCTCAGAACGTTATCCGGGGGATTTAAAAATCAAATATGAACTCGGACTACGACTCAAACGAGCTGCCAATTTTGAACAAGCGATTAAAGAATTTCAGCAGGCCCGCAACGACATGGATAGAGCCGCGGTCGCAAGCCTTGAGACTGGCGAATGCTTCCAACAAATTCGACAGACGCGGCTTGCGCTCGATGCCTACGAGATGGCAATTGATCATTGCACTTCCAGTTCCGATGATGAGACGAAAAAACTTGCCCTCTATCGTGCGGGGTGGCTTCACATGAAATTACGAGATAACGCCCGAGCACAGGCATTTTTTTCCCAACTTGCGAGCATTGATTTTGGTTTCCGCGATGTATCCTCCCTGCTCGATGAGGTTTCTAAAAAACTAGACCATGATACGGCCGGTTCTTAGGCTGGGCCCAAACACAAAATAGGTTTGAAGGCGAATTTTCTGCTGCAGAGGCGCCTAGACAGGAGTCGCCCAAGAGGTGAAGATGATAGGCTACTTTGACTGGGTTCGCAGTCTCACCGCATAGTCTTAATTCCTTTTTTTAAAACGCTTCAACAAACATGCCGAATACAAACAGTGCAAAAAAACGTCTTCGACAAAATAAAAAAAGACGGATTCATAACAAAGCAATCAAGAGTTCTCTAAAGACGCAATTGCGCAAGGTTCACGAAGCGGTCGATGGGGATGATGCCGATGCACGGGATGGGGCTTTCCAAGCTGCCGTGAGCAGCCTTGATCGAGCCGCCGCCAAAAACATTATTCACCGCAATGCCGCTGCGCGACTCAAGTCGCGACTCTCTGCAAAAGTCAAAGCAGCTAAAACCAGCGCCTAATCACCGAGGGCGTGGTCATCCGAGATGATTTTCAGTTCACTTCGGGACTGCCGTGAATGTCGTCACGATTTAGATGGCGACGCAAAAACGTTGCCCGGGCAACATTACGATCTGCGGTATTGAGTTCTGTGCCACTTATTTTCTGTAAGTGCGCGGGCTGGGTTTGAATAAACAACTCGTTGACTTGGCCCATTCCCAGTTCCGGTAGTAGACCGAGTTCTACCCCCATCCGAATGCTTGATAAAAGATGCATTGTTTCTTCGCTGCTGATCGTCTGCGCGGTCGACAGGATACCATAGGCGCGACTGACTTTATCATGCAAATTTTCGTGACTCTCTTTTTGCAAAAATTCTCGTGCTCTTCGCTCGTAATCAATCAGGACGGGAACAACATCTCCGACTTGAGTCACCAATTCGTCTTCCGATTTTCCTAGGGTAATTTGATTGCTGATTTGATAAAAATCACCCATCGCCTGGGAACCCTCACCATAAAGGCCACGTACCGCGAGGCTAATTGTGTGCAAGCTCCGGAAAACTTTTTCGATTTGCCGAGTGATCACGAGAGCCGGAAGGTGTAGCATTACACTTACTCGCATGCCGGTGCCAACATTAGTCGGACATGCGGTGAGATAACCTAAGCGGGTATGAAAAGCATAAGCTGTTCGCTCCTCAAGTCGATCGTCAATTTCATTGATTCGATCCCATGCAGCTGCAAGATCGAAACCACTGTGCATAACTTGAATCCGTAGATGATCTTCTTCATTGATCATCAAACTCGTCCGTTCACCTGCGTCAATCGCCACACCACGCGCACCTTCACTCTCGGCATGCTCTCGGCTGATAAGTTGCCGTTCGACCAGAAACTGCCGGTCGATACCATCGAGTTCGTTGACGTCTAGATAGGCGAGCGCCCCGTGCTTGCTGACATCCGTCACTGTTTTGCGAAGCGTCTTTTCTATTTCCGACCGATCCAATTCGGTCGCTTTGCTGATGAACGGATAGTCTGTGAGATTACGAGCAAGGCGAATCCGACTACTCACCACGATATCAGAATCGGGCCCCTCCCCTTTCAGCCACTCACCACTTTTTTCCGCCATGTCATCCAGATTCACCGGATTCATTCCCCGCTTACTTCATCTTCAATTTGTCGGATTTGATCTCGTAATTCCGATGCTTTTTCATATTGTTCGCTCGATACTGCCTCTTTCATCTCACGACGAAGTCGGATCATTTCCATCTGCCGCTCACTCGCCGTCGCTGACCGCTGTGGACATTTACCGACATGCTCAGTTTCTCCATGAATATTCAACAGGAGCTGGTCCAATTCACCGGCAAAACATGTGTAATCATGCGGACAGCCAAAACGTCCCTGATTTCGGAATTCATAAAAAGTAATACCGCAGACGGGACAAGCCCGCTGATCAAGCCGTGCCAGATCTTCGGCAGTTTGCCCCACCGTCATCTTATGTGCCAGCACACTTGCTAGACTCGGCGCAGCCGTCTGGTCCTGATCATTCGTTTGCAGATACTCGCGAGCATGTTCCTCACAAAGATGCAGTTCCTGGGGCTTACCAGCTGCCAACTCCGTGATGTGAAATGTTGCAGTCTTTTCACAATTCTGACACTGCATGATCAACCTAAGGGCATTGATGAAGTAATTACTGGGTGTGGACAAGTCGAGGCCGACGAACGTCCAACACAATGACCCAAGTTGGGAAAAGTGCTTGAAACCCAGCAAGAGACCGCCTGCCGGATTCTAGCAGCAGGGGCCAAGGTGTCAATATCGAGACTTATCTCTCGCAAAGCGATCTAAATCGAACGCTTGATTGACCAGATCGACCAGTTGGTATTTTACAAGCGTAACGAAGACCTTTAGGATGGGAGCCGAGAAAACTAACCCGGAGTTCGTTTAAAATTTGTAATAGCTAAACCTCAGGTCACATAAAATATCAACCCTGCCCGCGGCCTGTAGCGGCACCATAGAATGTCCGTTGCAACCCCGAGCCATAAGGCAGAAAGCGAATCGGATGCGATGACACACCTTCCAGAATTTGATGCGTTTTCAAAGGCAGCTGTGGACGTCGATTTGGTTCCTGTTTATCGACGTCTCGTGAGCGACTCGTTAACGCCAGTGAGTGCTTTTCAAAAAATTGACCAAGGAAGTTGCTCCTGCTTATTTGAAAGTGTTATCGGGGGCGAACGTGTGGGCCGCTACAGCTTTCTTGCGGCCGACCCCTACATGACATTGGAGGCGTTTCACGACCGGGTCACCGTGAATTCGGTCACAGGAAAAGAAACGTTTATTACGGATGATCCGCTTGCTGAGCTCGAAAGAAGAGTCGGTGAAGTACGCGCCGCATCCTTTGCCGATCTCCCGCCATTTTCAAGCGGCGCCGTTGGCTACGCAGGTTATGATGTTGTTCGCTACACGGAAAATCTACCCGATGCTCCTGAAGATGATCGACATTTACCTGATCTTTCTTTTGCTTTCTACGATCAAATGGTAGTTTTTGATCACATTACAAAAACGATCATTATTGTTGCGATGGCACATTTGAATTCCGGAGACCTCCGGTCGGCTTATCAAGATGCTTGCAACAGAATTGACGCACTCGTTGCTCAGCTTTCAAGCACTGAGTCACCGCTCGCGATTGAAGATATCTCCATCGAACAGAATCACGAAATTGAGTATGTTTCCAACTTCCAAAGGGCAGATTTTGAGAGTGCCGTTGAAAAATGTGTGGACTACATTCGCGCGGGTGATATTTTCCAGGTCGTACTCAGCCAACGACTGGAGATGCCGATTGCATCGCATCCGTTTGAAATCTATCGAACATTGCGCGTCGTCAACCCCAGCCCGTTTATGTTTTACCTCAAAGCCCCCGATGCAATTCTCGTCGGTAGCAGTCCAGAAGTAATGGTCCGAGTCGAAGATGGCAGGGTTACCGTGCGTCCCCTGGCGGGAACACGCCAGCGAGGGGCAACCGAAGTTGAGGATCACGCTTTAGCGAACGAACTTCTTGCGGATCCCAAGGAACGTGCAGAGCACGTGATGCTCGTTGAGTTGGGTCGAAATGATATCGGCAGGGTTTCCCGTTTTCGCTCGGTTGAACTCAGCGATACGATGACTATCGAACGTTACAGCCACGTGATGCATATCACGTCAAATGTAACCGGGCAACTTGAAGTAAATAAGAACGCCTTCGATGCGCTGCGGGCCTGCTTGCCAGCGGGAACCGTTTCCGGCGCTCCAAAAGTCCGAGCCATGGAAATCATCGACGAACTCGAACCCCACCGAAGAGGTCCATATGCAGGTGCGGTGGGATATGCTGATTTCAACGGCAACATGGATACATGCATTGCCCTGCGGACATTGGTTATTCAAGGAAAACGAGCCTACGTCCAAGCGGGTGCGGGAATTGTTGCAGATAGTCAACCCGCGAATGAGTACCAGGAAACGCTCAACAAAGCTCGCGGTTTACTCAAGGCGATTGCCATTACCGAACAGCGGCATGCGGCAAAAAAAACGCCCTGAAATCGACTTAGTCCCAATCTGAAAAAACTTCCTCCGCAGCTGCGATCGTCTCTTCGATGTCCTCGCTGGTATGTGCATTCGAAATAAACATCGCTTCATATTGACTGCACGGTAAATAGACGCCCCGCTGGAGCATGCCATGGAAATATCGGGCAAATTGTTTCGTGTCACATCGCTCTGCCTGAGCCCAGTTGGTTACCGGTTCCGGATTAAAGAATAGGGTCAGCATACTGCCGACTCGAGCGATCGAGTGAGGTATTTTTTCAGCAGCGCGATCAAGCCCTTCATGCAACTGAGCACCGAGCATCTCGAGCTTCTCATAGACCACTGGGTCTGCCAGTTCGCGTAAAATCGCATTTCCGGCAGCCGTCGCCAGCGGATTGCCACTCAATGTTCCGGCCTGAAATACATCGCCTGCCGGAAGAATATGATCCATTATATCGGCTCGCCCACCATAGGCTGCCGCAGGCAAACCACCCCCCACAATCTTGCCGAGCGTGGTCAAATCTGGAATGATGCCCTGCAACGATTGCGCTCCCCCAAGGGCGACTCGAAAACCGGTCATGACTTCGTCGTAAATCAGCACCGTGCCGGAATTTCGAGTCTCCTCGCGCAGCGTCTGAAGAAATTCATGTCCGGGAATCACACATCCCATATTCCCGACTACCGGTTCGAGAATGACGGCGGCAATCTCAGATCCGCGGTGAGCAAAGACGCTGCGAATCTCTTCAGGGTCGTTATAGGGCAGAATGATCGTGTCTCCGGCTGCCCCCGAAGTCACACCCGGTGAGTTCGGAACAGACAGGGTCGCCGCACTGCTACCGGCAGCCACCAGAAGGCTATCGGCATGACCGTGATAATTGCCAGCAAACTTTATAATTTTATCTCGCCCTGTATAGCCTCGCGCAAGTCGAATTGCGCTCATGGTCGCCTCAGTGCCCGAATTTACGAAGCGAACTTTCTCAATCGAAGGCACCGCTGCAATAATCCGTTCGGCGATTTCAGTTTCTGCTTCTGTAGGTGCCCCAAAGCTGGTGCCCTTCTCCGCCGCCGCTTGCACAGCACTTAAAACCTTAGGATGAGCATGGCCCAAAATCATCGGCCCCCAAGAACCGATGTAGTCAATGTAGCGATGGCCATCCAAATCAAAAATGTAAGCTCCTTGGGCATGGTCCACAAAGATCGGTGTGCCGCCGACAGCGCCAAACGCCCGTGCAGGGCTATTCACCCCGCCAGGAATGACACCGATGGCGCGGGCGAAGGCATCGCTACTTTTTTGATAGGACCGAACCACAACTTCTCACTCCTCCGCTTGATTGCCATCCCCACTGGTTTCCGTTATCTATTCAACGCGGCAGAACGGAACGGCACCTTGAGTCTTGCCTCGAATCTCCTTAACATTAACATTCTATTCTATGGAGTTCGAGTCCTGATGGTCGCTGCTGTTCGATTCTATTTATTCGTTTAGCGGCGCAACGTTGGTTAATAATCTCATTGGTGGGTAACGCGCTGCGGCGTGCGGATCATTCGACATGGCCAAGTCTACCTATAAAGATGCGGGTGTTGACTTGGACCTATACCGTGAGTCAATGGCCCGGCTTCCTCGATTGCTCCATCGGACCTATACCCCACGCGTGCTGAGTGCGGATGGAGGATTTGCCGGGCTATTTCAACTCGACTTTTCGAATAAATTATTCGCCCGAAATTACAAAGAACCGGTTCTGGTCGCATGTACCGACGGGGTCGGGACCAAACTGAAAGTCGCGCAGGCGATGGACGAGCATCGCACGGTCGGTATCGATCTGGTCGCTATGAGCGTGAATGATGCAATCTGCTGCGGGGCGGAGCCCCTTTTTTTCCTCGATTACATTGCGATGTCGCATGATGACCCTGTCCGGTTGGAACAACTTGTGAAAGGAATTTCCGCAGGATGTCTGCAAGCAGATTGTTCGCTATTGGGCGGCGAGACAGCCATAATGCCCGACCTCTACGCTCCAGGAGATTATGATCTTGCCGGATTTTGCATCGGCGTGGCGGAAAAAAATGCGATTCTTGATGGATCGAGTATCAGTGACGGCGATCATATTCTGGGGCTTGCCTCTTCAGGACTGCACTCCAACGGCTACAGTCTAGCGCGGAAAGTTGTATTTGAAAAAGCAGGACTTGATAAAGAGTCCTACGTGGAGTCACTCAATCAAACCGCGGGAGAGGCTTTGCTGGAGCCCACGCGAATCTATGTACGTGCAGTGCGGTCAATACTTTCCCATTACCGTGTGAAGCATGTGGTCCACGGAATCGCACATATTACCGGGGGCGGATTATTCGAAAATCTCGAACGAATCCTCCCCGAGGATAGGCATGCAAAAATTCATTCGGGAAGCTGGCCAATTCCACCGATTTTCACTTGGATCCAAGAACTCGGAGACGTTGACGATGTCGAAATGCAACGCGTATTCAACATGGGTCTCGGCCTCATTATGGTGGTAAGTCCGTTTTATGCTGAGAGCATGCGTCAACAACTAAAGGATCATAAGGTGGATAGTTGGTTGATCGGTGAAATTGTCAATCAACCTCGCGGCGTGTCCTGGGACACCGAGTAAAACAAGAATACCACGATAACCCACATTTGATTTCTGTCTTAATTTTTAACGCTTGGAGTATCAATGTAATGGAATCCGTCGTGGCACAAAAAAACCGCGGGGTGATTATCGCGTACATTAACGACGCGAAACTTCTTGATGAACGTATGATCGGTGAGGTTGGCAGCGGGTTACTGGCCGCGATGGAACGAGCTGAGAATAATATGCTGCTCGTCAATTTCCAATCGGTCCGTTTTATGAGTTCTTCCATGATCGGAAAAATCGTGACGCTCTACAAGAAATGCAAAGGAAATAAGATCAATTTAAAGCTATCTAATATTTCGACCGACATTATGGAGGTCTTTCAATTGATGAACCTGCATAAGCTTTTGAACATTTATCAGGATGAAGCAGACGCGATGCTTGCGTTTGAGAAAGACGGTTGGTTGAAATAAATCTTTCCCAGTATGACCACGATGTTTTTATGGGATGAGCAATTCGATCGATAAACCCTCCGCGAGTTCAACAAAAACGACGCGGGCAATGCTTGCCGGTGTTGCTGTCACTCCTCTTCAGTGGAGCGTTTCCTTTCCCTGGTTGCGAGGCGACCCGGAAGTCCGTCTCGGCAATGGGCTTCGATTGCTCGGTTTATATCTGCTCGTCATCGCATCCGTAATTGTAATCACGGGAAAGGGATATTTAGCGGTTGGAGCCAGTCTTTTTATCATTGTGATTGCAGGACACCTATTTGTTCCCGCCACTTATCGTATCGATAACGATGGAATTGAACGGCGGACGCTTGGCCGACGGCAATTTAAACCGTGGTCCGAATTTGAATCCGCACAAACCAATGACCTATTTCTCTGGCTCTATCCGAAAGAGAAACTATTAAGTGGTCGTTATCGAACCGCGCTCCGTATTCCGCTCTGTAAGCACGGAAGCACTTCCTGTGAAAAACTACAGAGGTTGATGCCGCTGCGAGTGCAGTACGTAGTAACGGAGCAGTCACGATGAGCATGAACCGTGCAGTAGGTTCGGGTAACTTTCTTCTGAAAACTCCGGTTGTTTTTATTCTTTCAGACCACTGGGGTCATCGATTTTTCAGCCTCGGGTCAAGCGCATCTCTTAACGAATCACCCAAGCGGTTCAATGCCAACAGCGTCAGCCCTAACGCCAATCCGGGATAAACCACCAACCACCACAAGTTTTGCAGTGGGGTGATTACGCGAACCCCCTCCGCAGCAAGGATCCCCCATGAAACCCGCGGTGGGTCGACGCCCAATCCCAGAAACGACAAAAAAGCTTCGAACAGCATTACGCTCGGAATCGTCAATGTGAGATACACAATAACGACACTCAATAAGTTGGGAATCAAATGACGGAAGATAATTCTTCCGGTTCCAGCGCCCACCGCTTGTGCCGCAGAAATAAACTGCTCATTACGTAAACTACAAACTTGGCCCCGAACAACGCGCGACATGGTCAACCAATAAATCGCCCCAATGACAAAATAAAAGATCACCGTCTTGTCGATACCCCATGCCAGCAACTGGCGTTTGATTTGGTCCTCATCAAGGATGGAAATAATAAAAATGACCACGAAAATAAAAGGGATGCAATAAAGAATGTCGACCAATCGCATCATGAAGTTATCGATACGACCACCGAAATAACCTGCCGTAGCACCATAGGTAACACCGATCACAAGGGAAACAGCGGTGGCCACAATGCCGACCAGCAGCGACACGCGTGATCCCCATAACACTCTCGAAAGAAGATCACGTCCAAAATCATCCGTGCCGCAGAGACTCGGCACACACCAGTCTCCAAAAATATTCAATCGCAAATAAATCAGTGTCCGATCCAGCGTGTTGGGAGTCGCCCACACTTGATTCAAGAGCTTTCGCTTTCCTTCGCGCTCGGCAGCAATTTTTTCGCGGAAGGCTTCTTCGGCATCA
The DNA here is from genome assembly GCA_036146215.1 of Planctomycetota bacterium. GTDB lineage: Bacteria > Planctomycetota > Planctomycetia > Pirellulales > UBA7805 > UBA7805. The sequence goes on along the minus strand of JAYYJN010000302.1, from coordinate 4,646 downwards.
AGTGAAATCTGTCGGTGTTTCTTATCGTGCCATTGTTGTTCGAGCGATCGAATCTTTTGATCTCGGCTCTCTAATGCATCCGTAAGCTGAGTTTCTGAAGCTTGGTCTCCTGAGATCACACGGAGTGTGATCGGATCAAGATTCGGTGGCATAAAAGCCCGCTGTTCCGGATATTGAATCTGCGGGCTTTGCAGAGGAAAGAGCGGTACCAAGAAAGAACTAATCGTCAAAAGAACTAAAAAAGCCAAGGAGGCCATCGCACTGCGATTTTTCTTAAGTCTACGCCATGCATCACGACCCAGAGAAACACCATGCGCTGGAAGAGGCGAAGAGAGGGATTTTTTCTGATTCGGAGTCATTTTTGCGTTTACCGTAGTCTCACTGCAACTGTATCCGTGGATCCATAATGGCATAAGCGATATCAACAATTACATTCATGATGTAGAGGACGACCGTATAGACGAGGACCACTCCCATCGCCAGAGGATAGTCGCGCTGCAGTGCAGCCTCAACAAAGTAACTTCCAATACCACTCAAATGAAAAACCTTTTCAATCACAAGCGAACCGGTAAGAATGCCGGCAGCCGCTGGGCCCAAAAAAGAGACTACTGGCAACAAAGCGGCTTTCAGTGCATGCCCTACGACCACACGCGTGCCAGATAATCCCTTGGCATGCGCGGTTCGGATGTAATCCTGGTGCAACACCTCTAGCATGCCAGTCCGTGTTAGGCGTGCAATATACGCCGCATAGGGTGCCCCGAGGCAAAAAGCAGGCAGCACCAGATTGGAGACACTGCCCCATCCAGCAGCTGGAAAGAGCGGTATCATGAACACAAATAAGATGATGCAAACACCCGCCATCCAAAAATTGGGGACCGCCATTCCAGTCGTTGCCAACAGCATCATACTCGCATCAATCCATGTCTGCCTTCTTAAGGCCGCAATGATGCCGGCTGTAACGCCGACCGTCAGACCGAATGCCAGGGCAAGAATGCCCAGGGAGGCTGAAACTGGGAGTCCCTGGGCAATAATCTGATTGACGCTGTAATCACGAATCCGGTAACTGGGCCCTAGATCAGGAAAACCGATACGAAATTTGCCTTCCTCTGTGAGCACGCCAGTCGCCATGCCGAGATGATAACCATATTGCTCAAGCAGCGGTTCATTCACTCGGTAACGGCTTTCTATTGCCTGCTTGACATCGGGCTCCAGCTTTCGCTCGCCGTCAAACGGTCCTCCCGGGACTGCCCGCATCAGAAAAAACGAGACCGTAAATACAACCCAGAGTGTCAGTATAAACCAGACAAATCGTCGAGCCAAAAATGCAATCATCCGCCATCTTCTCCTACACGATCTTCACTGGACTGTGATTTCTCAATCGAGATGTTTGTTAAAGGATGAAGGTCCTGGCTGTTGCTATAAAAACCCTGCACATAAGGCTTGACTAAATTAGTACTCACATAAAAATAAATGGGCATCACAGGAAGATCACCCATAATGATTTCTTCCGCCTGATGCAAAATTTGCATTCTTCTCTCTGGATTGCCCTCGCGCGTTGCCCGATCAATCAGTTGGTCGAACGCCTGATTTCCCCAACCCGTTTCGTTCTGAACGCCACCGGTGACAAAAAGATCGAGGAATGTGTTAGGGTCCGGATAGTCGCCGATCCAGCCTGCACGCGCAACGTCGTATTCCATTTTTCGAGTCGTCGACAGATAAGTCTGCCATTCCAGGTTACGCAGACGAACATCGATACCCAGTCGCTGCCAATCTTGCTGAATTGCCTCGGCAATTTTTCGATGGCCATCGGAGGTATTGAAAAGAATTTCAATACTTCTCAAACCACGTCCATCAGGATAGCCGGCCTCGGCAAGCAAACGACGCGCCTGCTCCAGGTTATATTTGGGTGCGCGAGCAGCATCATACTTTGGGAGAACCGGCGGCACGAGACTGTAAGCCGGTTGCTGACCGGCCCGCAAAATGGAGTTGCAAATCCGTTCTCTATCGATCGCACGACTCAATGCCATGCGAACGAGCGGGTTATCAAAAGGCTTACGCGTCACATTTAACCGGTAAAAATAGATCGACAGCGACGACATAGCATGATAGTCGGGTCGGCCCTGTAATTGTGGAATCACCTCACTCGGGGGTGATGGCATCCAATCGACATCCCCATCCAAGTACATATTTAGTCCCGTGGTGCTCGACTCAATCGCCAGGGCATCCACGGTCTGCAAATTGACGGAAGCGGCATCCCAATAGGAGTCATTTTTCTTTAAGCGAATCCGGTCTCGTAATCTTCGGAAATCAATCTTAAATGGTCCGTTCACCACAATGTTATCTGGCCGAATCCAATCTGGATAACCGTGTTCCTCAACACATGACCGGTTCACAGGAACCGTAACATAGAATTGCATCAGATAAAGAAAATAGGGCGTGGGACTCTTGAGTTTGACTTCCAGATGATATGGATCAATGGCACGAATCCCGACTTCATCGAAATTGAGAAGCAGATGAAGACACTTTTCAACATTACTGTCAGGAGCAGGATGTTGGCTGAATTTTCTCTTCGCACCGTCCACGTTTACGGTATAAATCCAATTCCTTTTCGCCTCAGGTTGCTTGTCGCCTCCGACTGCTGCCCGATCATCCGCTGGTCGTTCAATCTCAAGCAGCGTTCCGTATAACATCTCGCCGCGAGGAAATAGCTGTTGCGATTTTGTACGCGTTGGCAATTCAATCTCCACTTGGTCACCGGGATCTACTAACCCAGCGTTGTACTTCGCCGCATTGACCACGTAGGCAGACAGCACGAAGTGATATTGAGACCCTGTTTCCGGATGCAATAACCGTTGCCAGGACCAACGGAAATCTTCTGCCGTTACCGGCATGCCGTTTGACCAAACGGCGTCGCGGCGGAGCGGAAAGGTATAGACTTTTCCATCTGGCGAGAGAATCTTGTCCGGTTTGGCTGTCATCGCCATTGCCGGCAGTGGCTCAAGCGTTCGAGGATCAGGGCGATAAAGACCCTCAAAAAGGGCGCGAACAATGCGACCTTCCGGAGAACCTGTTACCTGTGCAGGATCAAGGCTCTTAGGCTCTGTGCCGTTATTGAAAGTAAACTCCGCCGGCGGCAGTGTGCCAAGTGAGGTTGCCCAGAAAACAGCAGTCAACAAAGCGACAAACGCTGCCAGGGGGAACAGCTTACGTATTAGTTTAGGCATCAGGAGTTCCGGCCGATTCAGGAAACGATCGGCGACCACCTACCGCATGGTAGCATAGCCGAGGGGACTACTGGGAATCACCGCTTAATCGTAAAAACAAGTGTCAGGGGCAACAACCGCCCCCAAGTGAAGGCGATAGCACTTGCCGGGTGCTGTGACTGTTAAGTCCTGTCCGTGACCTCCTGTCAAGTAGTATCGAGCCCTGAGAGCAACAAATTTTTTTTCTTGTAAAAAATTTTTTTTTCTTCTTCTTCAAATCATTTCCCTCAACACACTTGATAGTTACAATGACGCCGAGTGGGAGTTGCCCAGTGGCACTCCTGTGTGTACCGAAGTGAGTTGATTGTGGTCCCAGCGGGTTGTATTTCCGACTGCCCCCGTGACCTGGCACATAATCAACAGTAAAACAGATCGCTGAAGACTGGGGTCTTCTTTTGTTTTGCTTTCTTCGGAAATAATAAGCATGCAATCGCAGACCAAGAAAATCATCTCGGTATGGAAAGGAATTTGATTGTGACTGCAACAGCCACGAAGACAGATGGAACGAAAATTTTACCCGCCGAAAACGAACTACAACACAACAAAAACGAATCGCCCGACTCGCCTCTCGGCATGAGTTCTCCGAAAGAATCGCCGGATGTTGGAAAGTTGCAGGATAAACTCGCAAAAGATCTTGTCAGAATATTCAAACTCCTTTCTGACGAAACTCGTTTACGGATTTTGTACAGCCTCAGTCAGGCCGAAGAACTTCACGTGAGAGCGTTGTGTGAGTTACTTCAACTTAGTCAGCCCGCTGTGAGCCATCACCTGGGCATGCTCCGCAACGCTGGAATCGTTGATCCTCGCCGGGATGGGAAGCACAACTACTACCGCATTCTTCCTGGCAATTTCGAACAACTTTTAATGCTTGTTTTTGATGGGATTCCCGATAGCGAGCAAGCAATCCGCTTTGGTGATCTCGATCTCAGCCAGCAACGCCCACAGCAGCCTCGCTAGAGACGACCAAACGATTCATCCATTGCAACCGAATGGCATTGTTCGTGTTGTATCGTTTGCATGGTGCTTGGCAAATGCGCATAAAGCGGAGGCCATAAGCTCTCGTTAGAGGAGGCAGCACGCACATTGGCATCTGAACAATCCGACACCGAATCAGGCAGCCTGCTCCATCAGCGACACAAGAATCCCGACCCGCTAGACCGTACGCGAGAGTTGGCTGTGGTGTGCGGTCCGATGCGAAGCAACGTGAATCTGTCGCGCATCGTTCGGGCCTGTGGATGTTCTGGCGTCGCCAAAATCTTCTGTATCGGGCGTGGCCGCGTGATTGAAAAAATTGCCCGAGATGGAAAAAGTCAGGTACAGATCGCGCATCATCGCTCCATACTTCCTTTACTGACAACATTGCGGGATGACGGCTACCGCCTT
>JAYYJN010000301.1:0-5308 GCA_036146215.1 Planctomycetota bacterium | reverse complement strand
CTCCGCCCCCGTTAACGTGGACCAAGCGTAAAGCTGAACTTCTTGCCGAGCAGGGGATCGATGCTTTGATTGCCTATCCAACTGATCGATCGCTTCTCCAGTTAACAGCGGAGGTTTTCTTTGACCAAGTTGTATGCACTGCGGTTGCGGCGCGTGCTATGGTGGAAGGTGAAAACTTTTATTTCGGTCGTGGCCGTCAAGGTGACATTCCAACCCTTCGAGAGCTGTGCCGCAACCGTGACATGGAACTAACGGTGGTACCGCCGATATCGATCGACGACCAACCGGTCAGCAGTTCACATATCCGCAATCTACTTGCCGAGGGGGACGTCGCCACGGCAGCCCGCATGCTCACCCGTCCCTACCGTCTGCGAGGCATGGTCACGCATGGGGCCGGCCGAGGCGCAAAACTCGGCTTTCCGACCGCCAACCTTGAGGCAATCGACACGTTAATCCCTGCGGATGGAGTTTACGGGGGTGTCGCGCGTGTCAACGGCCGACAACATGCGGCGGCAATACACATCGGACCAAATCCCACGTTTGGAGAAATTCAAAAAAAGGTAGAAATTCATCTCATCGATCACAACGAGAACCTATACGGCATGCCGCTCGAGGTAGACTTTGTGATGCGACTGCGGGATACTGGGAGATTCGAGAGTGCCGAATCGCTCAAAGACCAACTTGCCCACGACGTCGATCAGGTTCGAATCTGGTGGGCAGCTAACAAGACCTGAGGAACACCATGGCCATTGACTGGAAGCGTTTTTGCGACATCATTCATTCCCACCATACTTTTCTAGTGACCAGCCATATTCGACCTGACTGCGATGCGCTCGGTAGCGCATTGGGTATGGCACTCGTCTTGGAATCGCTCGGCAAACAAGTTCGTATCGTGACCGGGGATCCAGTGCCTCCGAACTTAGCTTTCATTGACCCCGATCAGCGAATCGAACATCTTGGCGGCGATGTCACACTTGATCAACTCAGTGAGATTGAGGTGATGATGGTGCTCGACACGAGCGCCTGGGCACAACTTGGCCCAATGGGAGACGTATTGCGGGCCGATCGCAAGATCAAAATGGTGCTCGACCATCACGTGAGCGAAGATGACCTGGGAGCGGCGTACTTTAAAAACACGACAGCGGAAGCAACCGGACGATTAGTAGCGGAAGCAGCATCGGAATTGGGGGTGCCTTTGACCGCTGAAATCGCCACGCCGCTTTTCGCAGCACAAGCGACCGATACGGGTTGGTACCGATTCAAATCGACCACTGGTGATGCGTTACGGGTAGCAGCGTCGTTTGTCGATGCCGGAGCGATTCCTCAGGAAATTTATTCCGATATATACGAGCAGGACACGTTGGGTCGTTTACGTCTACGCGGCATTGTACTGGCTCGCACCGAAACCGATCTCGATGGTCGCATGGCACACACCTTTCTTCGCCTGACGGATTTTGAGCAATCGGGCGCCGTGCCGAGTGACACGGAAGATTTGATCAACCTGACCCTCGCGATAAAAGGCGTCGAATTTGCAGTGATTCTGGTGGAACAAGACGCGGGAGATTTTAAGCTGAGCTTCCGCAGTCGCTGCGGAGTTGATTGCTCGCGACTGGCGCAACAATTCGGTGGCGGAGGACACAAGGCGGCCGCGGGTGCGGGCATTGACGGCCCATTTGAAGACGCACAGCCCAAAGTATTAAAGGCGGTTCGGGAAGCGATGGAAGCTGTCGTTTAAGCCCGGTGAGTTCTCTTTTCACGCAGAGTACCTTTGCGCGTTTTGTCCGTTATAATACCGGTGACCTTCCTGCCATCCTAAATCTGCCGCAGCACACTTTTCTATGGATACGAGCATCCCGCAATCTGATCAGGCACCCGCCCCATGTTGTGGCGAGAAGCGGCGGGGTTTGATCAAGGCGCTACTCGCCGCTGCAATCGGCGGCTTCGTTGCACTGTTCCCCTTCGTTCCCGGTCTGCTGGTGCTGACGAGCCCGCTTCGAAAGAAACGTAAAATCGGCGGAGAGATGATCCGTATTACCACACTGGGTGCACTCGCTGGAAGCGATCGGCCTCGTCGATTCCAAGTGATCGCTTCTCGACGTGATGCATGGAATAAATTTCCGCCCGAACCGATTGCGGGTGTCTATCTTGCACCTCAAGGGGAAGGCAAGCCTCCGCGTGCCTTCTCGGTTACCTGTCCCCACCTCGGCTGTGCAGTCGATTACAACAGCGATACCGATGAATATCAGTGTCCGTGTCACACCAGCGCATTTGCTACCAACGGTGAGACCCTTTATGGACCTAGTCCGCGCGGGCTGGATGAATTGGTCGTCGAGATCCGCGGTGAGGACGAGGTCTGGATTGACTACAAGCGTTTTGAAGTCGGTAAAAGCAAACAGATTGAAATCCCCTCGTAGCCCGAATTACAAGGGCAACGCGCATGAAACCAATACTCGACTGGCTCGATCATCGAACCGGATACCGCGCAATCGTCCACGAATCGCTCTATGAAAACATTCCGGGCGGGTCGCGGTGGCGTTATGTGTGGGGCAGTACTCTCGTGTTTGTTTTTTTTGTGCAGGTTGTTACCGGTATTTTTCTCTGGATGGCCTATAGCCCGAGCACGCAAACGGCTTGGGAGAGCGTCTATTATCTCGAATATCACGTAGGTGGCGGTTGGCTGCTGCGGGGCATCCATCATTATGCGGCACAGATAATGATGATTCTAATGCTGCTGCACGTCCTGCAGGTGATCATTGACGGTGCCTATAAAGCCCCGCGCGAAGTGAATTTCTGGTTCGGCCTGCTGTTGATGCTCATCGTATTTGGCCTTGGGCTCACCGGTTATCTATTGCCATGGGACCAAAAAGGGTACTGGGCCACGAAGGTTGCCACAGAGATTGCCGGCAGCGTGGGCCGGGAGATTCCGGAGATGGCTGTCGGAGGACCGGATTATGGCACACAAACACTCACGCGATTTTTTGCCATTCATGCGGGGGTGCTGCCGGCCACACTGATCGGGCTGCTCGTCGTACACCTTGCGTTATTCCGCAAGCACGGGATCACGGCAAAATTGAGTGGCCGTCGAGAGGGTTTTCGACAGGACTTCTGGCCTGATCAGGTCCTAAAAGATGCGGTTGCCTGCTTAGCAGTTCTGCTGGTGATCGTTTTTCTTGCCTGGCAATTCCGTGCAGAACTCGGGGCACCGGCAGATGCTGCCGAAAACTATGCCGCGGCACGGCCGGAGTGGTCTTTCCTGTTTCTGTTTCAATTTCTTAAGTATTTCCCCGGAGAATACGGTAAATTAATTGGTGCGGTGGTGTTACCCGGCATGTTAGTGCTCTTTATGTTCCTCATGCCCTTTGTCGGTCGGTCGCGAACGGGCCACCGACTCAATATTGCCTTCATTGCGCTGGTGTTGGTCGGCTCGGGAATCTTGACGCTGCTCGCGCTCGATGAAGATTACTACGCTGCGCGTGTTGATCGGCGTCAAATCGCGGAAGTCGAAGACGCTTTCGAGAAAATTGCGATCGACTTGCGAAAAGAAGGGCAGGGGAGTCCGTACGCTGACAAGGAACAGACCGAGCAACTCGCGCTTTTCGCTGGCTCTGACGACGCCAAAAACAAAACATTGCAAGATCAGTTGATCCGGTATCAACGGTATCGTACCTCGGAAAACTTCATGCAGGCGGTACACGCGGCAGAGGTGGAGGCCACAAGAATCAAAGAACTGGCTGTCGAGTGGGACCCGCAGGTCGAGGCTTACTTGCCGAGCATTCCGCCGGAAGGTGCGCTTGCACTCCTGCGGTCAGATCCGAAAACTCAGGGGCCCAAACTCTTCGCTCGCTACTGTGCTTCTTGCCACGACTATTCGGGCCCCGGAGCGGAACCCTCTCTCGTAACCATCCACCCGCTGGCGCCTGGTACCGGAGAGCATATTCCAAACGGCGGACCGAACCTTTATCGCTTCGCCAGTCGGGAATGGATTGCCGGAATGCTCAATCCGGCGGAAGTCGCTAAGGTCCATCTCGACCGTGCCACCTGGACCGTGACCGACGCCCCCTTCTACGGGAACACCAACATTGCGACTGAAGAGGGAGGAATGGTCGAGTTTGTACAGACCGATTTGTCAGATCTCGACGAAGAAGGAAAAGAAAGACTGGAGGCAATCATTGTCGCGCTTTCGGCCGATGCAGGCCTGCCTTATCAATCAAAGATGGACCAGGAGGCCGCAGAAGCAGGGCAACTCACGCGGGGTCGTGAGGCATTCACCGAGAGTTTTGAATCGTATGCCTGCTCTGATTGCCACCGCTGGGGAGATATCGAAGATGCCGAGGATGCACCGGATCTGACAAACTATGGCTCCCGTGACTGGATGATTCGAATGATTGAAGAACCGGCACACATTTATGGCGATCACAACGATCGGATGCCGGCATTTAATCCCCCAGACAATCCCGAGGCAAGCCAGCTGAGCCGGGAAAAAATCGGTTTAATCGTGGATTGGATCCGACAGGATTGGCCTTCTCATAGTAGTGAAGAGAAGCCTGAGGATGCAATTCAATAGCAGACAGGCGTGCTAGCACCCACGCGATCGCTTCGAATTCACTGATGATGTCAGTGCTATCGTGACGAAATAAGAAGAGGTGCTTTATATCTCCTTGCTGCAAGCTTCGCCCCGAAGTCGAGTCGCTCATGTGGTGTTATCGCTGTCAAATTGAAATCGACATGCCCGCAACATCGACACTCGAGGCCTATCGTGGCCAGGTGCCGTTAGCCGACTTGTCCACCGCGGCGTGTCCTCATTGCGGCAGCCCGCTTTTCTTGCACGCAGATAACGAGCCGCAACTCGCAGAGGCACGAATCGACGACTGGGAAGCTCGGCTCGAGCGAGAACTGGCCGATGTCCGCGAGTTGCTTGCCGAGAGCAGTCGCTTGCGGGAATCGACCACGCGGGTTGATCCGCCAGTCGCAAAGGCCTTGGAAGCGGAGGAGGAATCAACGTTATCGAGTGCGAAGCAGGAGCCGAAAACCTTCGGTCGCATGCGACGACCCGTGAAATACCTCATGCCACGGACACCAGCAGTTATTTTACTACTGATCGGTTTGGGGCTGATGAGTGGCCCGTGGATTCAAGGATTTGAATCTATCGGGCAGCACGGTCTCTCGCTGGAGTGGGCAGGCCAGGTACTGCTTTCGGTCGGAGCGCTACTTTGGTTACGCGATTACGTCCAGCAGGGACAAGAATTGTCCGGGAAAATGGATGCCACAATTGCCGGATTGCACCTCTTACGCCGCGAGATCGCAACTC
>JAYYJN010000300.1:0-4253 GCA_036146215.1 Planctomycetota bacterium | reverse complement strand
GTACGCTATACCAAATAATTGTACAACTCGATTCGGTCGCGGACAACGAATTTTCAAATCGCCGGCGTTTTTACTGCGAAATCGACATCTTTTTTCGACCAGGCCGCACCCGCTGCCCGTTTTCGATAGCTACCTCTGCCGCAGTGAGCGGACGGAACCGGACATCGATCAAGCGGTAGTTGACCATCAGGTAACCGTTATCCGCACGGACAACCGCTTGTGGATGCGTTTTGAGCAGCTCCTGGGCGATCACACCCTGATGCCACTGCAACTCGCCACGGTAGCGGAAGTTGTAGATTGCAATTCCCGAATCGCTCGTTCCGACTTGGCGGATATCAGTCTTCAAGCGGCGATCGCTGAAGAAGTTACCGAAGTTGTTGTTTCCACTGTTCCGGAAAGAACCACCAAGGTTACGAATGGTGGCGGTGGTGAGGAACATCGTTCCGGCGATCCGCTCGACCGGTGCCGTGGCTCGTGCCACAAAGGCGTCGAGACGATTCAGTTCGCTGGCGCGGATATAGACTCGGTCTCCCGGAAAAATCTGGTAGTTTGTGGCCGTGATTCCCTGCTTGCAAATCGCATCCCAATTTACCGGCAGTCGCTGCTCATAGCCGCCATGATCCGGACTGGGGCGTGCGACCCAAATGTCCTTCGTGGCCTGGCCACTGAGTCCACCGATTTCACTGATTGCGTCTAGCACCGTCTCACCGCCATTGACCGGCAAGCGGACCACCTGATCACCGAGTCCAGCGCCATCGGAGATGACATAATAAAATTTACTGTTGTAAGCCGAGACGTCGACAATCACCTCGGGCGCCTCTAGATATTCATCCAATTTTTTCTCGATCGCCTCTTTCACCTGCTCAAGCGTCATCCCGGCAACATAAACCTGCCCATAGGTGCCCAGATTGACCATTCCGTCCGGCGCGACTTGGTGTTCGCCGGCAATCTGCTGACTGCCTGCCGTCTCGAGCAAGTTGATTGTCGTCACGGGATTAACGAGTAATTCCAGCAGTTTGTCCTGAACCGCCTTCTCAGCTTCATCGATCGTGAGCCCCGAAATGGTCACCTTGCCATACTGACTTCCCAGATTGACCCGGCCGCTGGCATCGATCTGATATTCTCCAGTGATCGGATAGTCAGGAAGAACATTCTCGGACTCGATTTGCACAATATCGAGCGGTTCGAGACGATAGGGCGCTTTGGGGATCACTCGCAGCGCATCGATCAGAAGAATATCAGGAGGTTCAACCACATAGAGTGGAAGGGTGGTCTTGAATTCCTCGTTGGGAATACGTTGCTCGGGCGGAATGTGCTGCTCGAGTTCGAAGTTGCGCGTACCCAGCGTGTGGCAACCAGTCGAAACTCCGACTGCCAATGAAAGAGCCAGCAAAATGGCCGGGTGAAATCGCATGGGGGCATTACTTATTCAATGTGATTTGTGCGTTGCTGCTAGCTCGGCTAGCAGCAACCGGCGTCGCCCCCCGGAAACGCCTCAATCCTCATAATCCCTACAGCACCCGGTATCGGCACAATTTAGATTCATTCTTTGACCAAAAAAGAAAATAATCTTTCGAGAGTCGCTTCGGGCCGGCTCTGCGACCGAAGCCATGAGGCTTTGATCGTGTTTTCCCGTTTGTTACGACTCAAAATCCGAGAAAATCGCGTCAAAAATAAAAAAATGGAATCAGCTGCGAAGAAACATGACCCAATTGCTAGCATTGGGTTGGGCGTGCATTTTTGCCACCGCTCGCCCTGTGGTAAGGTACTTTTGAGGGCGTAAAAAACGAACTTTTTCCAGATATACTTCAATGAGGTAGGCACTGGCCCAAACGCAACCACATCGGGCGCATCGGGCAATCCGCGCTGATCTATCGAGTAAGCCACCGCTAGCACAATGAGCACACTCAGTCACGATACCACTGCCGAACCGGCGAAAGATCTGCCGACCGTTTCACTGGGGATTCTGGTCGGGCTTGTCTTGCTGTTGATTTATTCTTTTTATAACTCGCTTTCGCGACTCTGGCTCTATTTCTGGAATACTGACCAATATTCGCATGGTTACATTGTTCCTGTGATCGCCGTGGTTTTGCTTTATATGCGTTGGGACCCAAGTTATCTGGAGAGCCTGCGACGGATTGCCCCCTCTGCCCGCGTGTGGGGTGCGTTGCTACTCGTTTCTGGCTGCTGCTTTCGACTCTTCGCCACCCGCCTGGGTATGGAGACTCCAGATATGCTCGCGTTTCTCCCTTGCCTGGCCGGGGTCGTCTTGCTGGCCGGGGGATGGACCATTTTTCGCTGGGCCGGACCCGTCATTGTATTCTTGATATTCATGTTTCCGTTGCCTCATCGAATCCAGCAGGCGGTGCTGATCCCGATGAAAGATGTTGCAACGACGTGCAGTTTTTATCTCCTGCAATTAATGAACTTCGAAACATCACGCGAAGGAAACATTCTTTATATTTCTGGAATACCGATGGGGGTGGTCGATGCCTGTAGCGGGCTGAGAATGCTCACCGTCTTCCTCGCGTTATGCGGGGCGGTTGCCATGCTCATCAACAAACCGCTCTGGGAGCGCATTCTGATTTTTGCCAGTGCCGTTCCGATTGCAATTGCCGTCAATGCGCTGCGAATCACTTCAACCGGCATGGCATACGCCTGGGCCGGGCAGGATAGCGATTGGGTACACTATGTTTTTCACGATAATGCAGGGTTAATGATGATGCCGCTGGCGATGCTGTTGCTCTATCTTGAGATCGCGCTGTTGGGCATGTTGTTTATTGAGGATTCGGGGCAGCAGCCAAGTGAGGAGCAACAAAAAAAACCTGCATCTCGGACGAGCGGAACAGGCTCGGCTTGACTTGAGTGGAGAGAGACGTCGGGCTTCTGTCCTATCACTGCCCGCTTTTTAAAGTAGATCTCTGCGTACACCACCTCTTTTCCGAAGTCTTCCACGACCGAGTCCGGTTTTTTCGTCTCATGACGATTAAAGCAATAAGAATGCCTATTCGGCCCCAAAAGGCTGCTCTTTTACGGAAACTGACGGGGAAAGTGGTCATTTCGTTGCGGTCAGCCGGAAAACCGACCTAGAATACGGTGTCTCGGGAACAGGGCGATCTGCCCGTTGAATGTTGTGCCTTGTGGCAAAACTGAATGCAACCCGATGCGTATTAGACAAACATATCCAGAAAATCAACGCGATAAGGAGCCAACATGGCACCTCCGGAAGACGATCAGATGGGTCAGAATCAGGACGGCGAGCAACCCGCACCGAGTAAAGGTGAACTAGGTCCAGTGCGGGACGCACAAAGCGAACCAGGCACCGCCCTGCAGACTGTCGAATCGGCCGGCGGCTCATTGGTCCCATTCAGTAATCGCCCTAAGATCCTCACCGCACCCCCACAGATCGCCGAAATCTTGAACTCGCTGCGACGGCAGTGGAGACTTGCGCTCATTCTCGGACTACTGTTTGCCATTCCGGCAGGTCTCGGCACATGGTTTTTGGTTCCGGTCAACTACACCGCACATTCGTTGATGCAATCAAGAAAAAATACGCTGATTTTCGATGTGCAAAACGCGGAAGAGAGTGGTTGGGAGGCACAAGAGCAACTCATTCGTGGATATCGTGTGCTGAACACCGCGTTGAATGACGGTTTGATGGATTTGGGATACATCAAAGAAGCACAGCAAGATGGCATCGATCCAGTCGATTACCTCGCCAAGGTACTTATCATTGAAGTTCCAGACAGTGAAAAGGAACGAAAGGGCTACGGCGGTCCGATTCTGAGGATCTCGATGCGCGGCGATGACCCGGACCAATTGAAGCAAATCCTTGAGGCGGTGACCGATGCCTATCTGGAGGAAGTGGTCACCGAAGAGCGGGCAGAGTGGTTGAAACAAAAAGATGTTCTCCAGGCACAATACCTTGAAAAAGTGGATGAGCTTCGCCTTAAGCGTGAAGACTTGCAAGAATTGGCAAAAACTGTGGGTACGTCCGATCCGGACACCGCCAACGCAACGCAACAATTATTGCTCGATCAAATCCTATACTTGCGCCGTCAAATTAGTGAGGTGCGTGAACTGAGTGTTCAGAAGCAGCGCGATCTGAGGGCCTATGAACAACAAGTCGGCACGCTCGCTTTGGCCGGCAGCATTCTTCCGGAAGACATTGAAGCAGAGCTTGCCGAAAATGAAGACCTAGTCGAATATCAGGCCCAGATTGCTAACATTCAGGCCGAACTTGATGCTTATAA
>JAYYJN010000299.1:0-3102 GCA_036146215.1 Planctomycetota bacterium | reverse complement strand
TCAATTGTCATCTGCTGTTTGGATACAATGGATTCTTCGTAGAGATATTTGGCCACGCAACGGATCGCATTGCCACACATTTCTGCTTCCGAACCATCGGCATTGAACATTTGCATTCGCGCATCTGCTCGTTGACTTGGATGAATTAATACAAGTCCATCACCGCCAACTCCGAAGTGTCGATCAGAGATCGCGCGAGCCACTTGCTCGGGATCATCGGTGAACTGACCATCCAGGCAATCGACGTAGATATAGTCATTGCCGGCACCTTGCATTTTTATGAATTGTATCATCTTCGCTCGTTTCAGGTGTGTTTCATTTCTGGCTATTGTATCGTCCGCTCATGTTCTCAGCAACGAACGCAAAGCGTCGGTGTCCTTTGAATTCATCATTTGAGTGATCATCGTTTTGGTATCCATTCCTGGATCCAATCATTGGTTTTTCCGATAATATTTTTTTCTTCCTTTTCGGCTTCGGTCTGCATTTCTTGGACAGCCCGTCGCACTCCCGGCAATGCTTCCCGGGTGGTTTTCGGGTTATCGAGCGTTCCATAAACATAGAGCAGCATGAGTTGTTGGCTTGCCATGCCTAATAGTGGACGTACTACTGGAAGCTGTAACTGATCGTTTCCAATGACGGCATGAAAAACCATACGAAGGCTTTTATCAAAGTCCATTTCACCTTTCCCCAGCATACTGATGGCATCTCCGTGAAAATTGAATTCGTCGAATAGAATATGCTCTCCATCAATCTGGAAATCGACATCACATGTGTTGAACGCCGTCGAGTCGGGTTCGCGGATACTCAGTAACTTGAGCAGCGAAAGCACGAGCGGCAGTTCGTAGACGTTTCCTTCCCGTAAACGAATATCGCCCTTGCCTCGCAGTGTGTGGGTGCCTCGTGAGGTTCCTGCGAGCTGAAGGTTGCCGGTCATTTTTCCGCTCAGGTTTCTTCCACCGGGAATCATTTCAGTTGCAAATTGTGCCAAGTCTGCCTCTGACATTTGTGCGTCCATCACAAAACGTGACGTATCACCTAAGGCGATTCGACAGTCGGCTACCAGACGACCGCCATAGAAATCTGCGGAAATCCGTCTCGGTATTTTCCCGGGCACTTGCCGCTCAGCGTAACCACCGAATAGTAGGCATTGATCGTTGAACCAGATTGGCCCGCGAACGCCGGTGAACTGAAAGTTCTCATAGAGAACTGAATCAAGATCGAGTTCACCCTGACTGTAGAATTGTTTTCCATTAAAACTGCCGCTGAGATTGATGCCCCCATGAATCTGATCAAGAATTATGCCGCAATCGATCTTTCCTTGTACAGTTTCCAGGCCAACATTCCAGTCGGATGTGATAGGAGCATTTGGGCTGCCACGTGTGAAACGGATGGCCCCGTTGAGATTCATGGGGCCAGAAAATTGGAGTGCTGAAATACCTGATCGCAGTCCGGAAGGCAAAGCAATTAGGAGTTCTCGATCCATTCGTAATCGATCGATGTTGAACTCCGTGAAATGACAGATCCAATTACCAGCAGGACCAAAGTGACAATTTCCGGCAGCTGTAAGATTCGTTTTTCCATGATTGGCAACCAATTGCGAAAATCGGGCGTGCCCATTTTCATAGTCTACCCTTCCCGAAAGATTCTCCATGCGATACGGAAAAAATTCAGGTTCGATGCGGATCTTATTGAGGTCCGTGGTGACTGAGAGATTTAAAGCTTTGGTGGCAGAGGCGAAATTCAAATGAATTGAAGCATCGATGTCTCCTGCAGGCCTCAGTTTGGCCCAAAGTTGCCGCATGCTTGGGGGGAGTGCATGCTGCAATTCCTGATCCAGTGAAATTTTTCTCGCGTCGATTTGCAAATCGAGTTCTATTCCGGTGGTTGTTGGTTTTGACATTCCTTCTGCCATGACCATTCCAGTGTCATTGGTGCCCACAAGGTCACGATAGGCCCAAGTTTTTCCGCGTCCCTCAAGCCTCCCTTTTACATTCTGTACAGGGTAGCCGAATTTTTCATATCGGATTGCAATTCCATTGAGATCAACGACACAATGCGGAAACCAAGTTTCGTCCGGCGTTTCACGCTTAGTGTGAAAAAAGATGTTGACTGTTCCTTGGGGTGAGAATGACTTAATGACCTGCCGTATTTTTTCAGGGGTTGCTCGAATCAGTTTTTCGTCAAGGGGGACGTTATCTGCTTTTAAGAAGAACTCACCCACACCGAGAGGACCCGGCTGATCGATGCGACCCACAATTTCCACCGGCCGATCGCCAGCCTCCGCTGAAAGCTGCAAGTAAAGTTGGTTATTTTGCAGGTTGAGCGTTCCTCGGGCACGCTCCATGCGGTAAGGAAACTTATAATGCGTGAATGCAAGCGAAAGGCACTCCACCTGACACTGAGGATGCCACCCCTCTTGGTCGCGATGAATTTGGAAGTCAGCGTTGACCTCTCCGTCCGGTCGGTAACGATTCCATTGTTCACGCCAGGCTGCAGGTAAAATTTCAGCTATCTGCTGATCGAGTACGAGATGTGTCGCTTTGCCTCGAATCAGCAAGTTTGCACTTTCGTGATATCCGTCGAAACGTGCCTCGACCGAAAATTGTGTTCGACCACTGTGCGCCGTCGCATTTTTAATCTGACCACCGCTCTGATTCAGATGGATCTCCGCTTCAATATCAGAGATCGGGTAAGGGAGTCGATCATCGTCAAAACTACCCTGCGTAAATTTTCCTTGTGCCGTGAATTGCAATGGATCGCCCGGCTTGTGGTGGACGCGGAATTGTAATCCCAGTTGTCCGCGCAATGGGCGTATGAGAGTCAGATGCTGCGCCAAGTCTCCCGGGAGATCTTGCTGAAGTTCGGGTGACAAAGTTGCGTTTTCTACTCGACCAGACACTTGCCAGGCCTGTGTTTGGCTTGTTGTTTTTCCTTCCAACTCGATTCTACCGAGATGTTCGCTGAGCATGGATCCTTTGACGCTAGTCAGTTTTTCAGTTTTTCCGCCCTCGCTCTGAGTTGAACTGAATTGCACGACGTAATTGGCATCGCTGATTTTTAAAATTCCCGAAGGATTTTTCAGCGGGTCAAAGAGTACGATTT
>JAYYJN010000298.1:0-5036 GCA_036146215.1 Planctomycetota bacterium | reverse complement strand
GCTATGTACCCGACGAGAGATGGCGTCTCTACGGACAGGTCGGTTTCGGATTTTATGCCGATGTCGCCGAACCATGGCACTTTGAGTTTGGGATTGAATACAGTGATCTTGCGCCGACTGGCTTTGAAGGAGTTCCATTCTTTGCCACTAACTGCCAGCTGCGGCAAGAGAATAATTTCGGCGGCTATGTGGCGATTCAAACCGGTTGGCAATGGACCGGCGCCCAAAGCGGTCGACGTCTACGACTGGGTGTCCAGTATTTTAACGGGCAACACGAGAAGCTGCAGTTTTACGAGCTTAGTGAGCAGAAAGTCGGTGCGGGTATCTGGTACGACTTCTGAGTTGGTGAAGGCCTAGGCGTCTGTTGGTTTCTGGCGTAAAATCGGGACGTCGATTTGCCCCTCCTCCTGTGCTGCCCCTCATGCGATATCATTCGGTTTGCCTTGAGTCGTTCGGTTACACGTTACCCGGAAACGTGGTGACTTCAGTGGATATTGAGGCTCAACTTGCACCGCTCTATGAGCGACTCAAATTGCCTGCCGGGCGATTGGAGTTAATAACCGGAATCCGGGAACGCCGCTTCTGGGATCGCGGTGTGCTGGCAAGTGACATCAGCGCAGCGAGTGCCGAAAAAGCGATTGCCGCGGCTGATATCGATCGTGGCCTGATTGGTGCTCTGGTGCACGGATCGGTTTGCCGGGACCATCTCGAGCCTGCCACTGCTTGCCGTGTCCATCATCTACTCGGACTCGATCCGCAATGCCAAATCTATGACTTGAGTAACGCCTGCCTGGGGTTACTCAACGGAATGGTTCAGATTGCGAATATGATTGAGTTGGGACAAATTCGGGCCGGTTTGGTCGTTGGCACAGAAAACAGCCGACCACTGGTCGAGAATACAGTCCAGGCCCTTAACACTGATCTGACACTCAGTCGGCAGGCAATCAAAACCGCAGTCGCTTCGCTGACGATCGGATCAGGAAGTTGCGCCATATTGCTTGTCGATCGCGAACTCTCCCAAACCGACAACCGAATTTCTGGTGGGGTGACGCGGGCTGAGACGATTCATCATAACCTTTGCCAGAGTGGGGAAGATGAAGCGGGCGAAAAGATGCGCCCATTGATGGATACTGACTCTGAGGCATTGATGGAGGCTGGGATTGATGTCGGCCGCGAGAGCTTTGACGACTTCCTTGAGACCATTCAGTGGAATCGTGAGCAGGTGAATAAAACATTCTGCCATCAAGTCGGAACAGCACACCGCAAACGGATGCTCGAAGCCCTTGGTCTTGAAATTTCAAAAGATTTCGCCACGGTGCAATGGTTGGGAAATACCGGTTCGGTGGCCCTGCCGATCTCAATGGCAATCGGCATCGAAAATGGGCACCTCCAGAAAAACGACCGCACTGCCCTGTTGGGAATTGGCTCCGGGGTAAACTGCCTGATGCTCGGTGTTGATTGGCAAAGCGAACCGCCGAAAATGGCCGAGAACAGAGAACCGGCGGCGATCCTGGCAGAAGACTGCTAAGTCATCATCACCCGTTTGATTTTCAGGAAATTTGAATGACACTCATCTATCAAGCAATCCGCCGATCTATCCCATTCTTTTTCGTTGCAATCAGTTGCGCAATGGATCCTGTCGAGGTGCGCGGGGCTGCTCCGGTTCACAGAGACCATCTGCTTCAGGGTGAGTATACTGGCGTGATCGAGAGTGAAAACGGTTCTAATAAGAAACTTGGGGTGCAGGTAATCGCTCTCGGTAAGGGGCAATTTCGTGCGGTCGGTTATACAGGAGGGCTTCCGGGAGACGGCTGGAACGGCAAAGCCCCCGAAGTGGTTACCACCACGGCCGATAAGGGTCGAATCACCTTCGAGGGAGAGTATGCAGACGGAATATTGCGAAGCGGAAAACTGGATCTGATCAGTAAAGAAGGCAAAGCAATCGGCTCATTACCGCGCGTACAACGGACCAGTCCGACCCTCGGAGCGAAACCTCCTGAAGGCGGAAAGATCCTGTTTGATGGGAAAAACGCCGATGCCTGGGTTCGTACACGCGATCGAGGCCCCGGCCAGATGACTGATGACGGATTATTGATCGAGGGCCATAACAGCAAGCAACGGTTCGGAGATCATCAGTTGCACCTCGAATTTTATTTGCCGTTTGAACCACACAATCGAGGGCAGGGCCGGGCCAACAGCGGGTGTTATCTGCAAGGTCGTTACGAAGTTCAGATTCTGGACTCGTTCGGCCTCGAGGGTCTCGATAACGAATGCGGAGGAATTTATAAAATCGCCAGACCAAATTCTAACATGTGTTATCCGCCCGGCGCGTGGCAGACATATGACATCCAGTTCCGTGCTGCACGCTTTAATGAGGCGGGCGAAAAGACCCAGAACGCACGGGCAACGGTGCGACACAATGGGGTAATCATCCACGAAGATTTAGAACTGCCACAGCGCACCGCGGGTGGGCCACTGGCTGAAGGTCCGGAGGACGGATTTCTGCATCTGCAGGATCACAGCAACCCGGTTCGTTTTCGTAACATCTGGGTCGTCGAAGAATGAAGTCCACTGAAAATCAACTGCTGCACATCGGAATCCTGTCGCTCAGGCATCACTATCGCTGGTGGATTGCAAGCCTACTGGCATGCTTTCTGTTGAGCGAACATGCTACCGGTGCCGAGACGCCTCCCTCCCTGGAAGCCACTATCGCCGAAGGGATTACGCTGCTTGAAGAAAAAAAGTACGAAGTATTTCTCAGCCGATTTCCGGTGCCCGAAGAACTTGCACAGATGCGGAAAAATCGGTCGCTCGAGGAACTGGCCCGCACCTTTGCGAAAGAGCACGCAGTGCGATTACTCGGCATGTTGCAGCAGATCAAGACGAAGACGCCACAACTTTCCGACGAAGGGCGAACGGCTGAGTATGATGTGCAGTGGAAAAATTTTTCAAAACACAAACTCGTATTTTTGAAAATTTCCGATCGCTGGTATCTCCACAATTAGCGATTCAATCTGCGTGATGCTGCTCGCAGTCAGGACTCGGATGCAGAGACCAGATCGCGGTCGAAATAATTGATGCTCATTCCGGCGTCGATCACGATTTGCTGGGCATTGATGCCACTCGATCGGGAACTCAGCAAAAATGCGACCGTATTGGCGACCTCCTCGGTTTGGACTGCCTTGCCTCGAGGAATCACGCGTTCGGCATAGAGATATGAGTCGACATACCCGGGAATCCCGGCCGATGCGCTCGTCTTCAATAGCCCCGGCGCGACGGCGTTGAATCGGACGCTTGAAAATCGGCTAAATGATTTGGCAAGAAAGGCAAGCGAAGAATCGAGTGCGGCTTTAATGGGCGCCATATAACCATAGCTTTCGCTGGCCATGCGTGTGGTAGAGATGGATATTGTGACCACAGAAGCGTCTGTCGCAAGCAGCTCTTGAAAAGCCCGACTGATTGCCAGCAGCGAATAGCAGGAGATATCGACTGCACGCAGAAACTCGCGTTTGGTCGTCTCATGGAACGGTTTGACGCCACCCTCATATTCGGCAAACGCAATCGAGTGCACAAGACCATCGAGTCGGGGGTGGCTTTCGGCGATTTCTTTTTGCAGCGCGTCGATCTGATCTGAATCTTCTACATCACAGACAAACACCGGGGACCCTCCCACAAGTTTTCGCACCTCCTCGCGTCGCGATTCACTGCGCACGACCCAGAGAACTTCCGCACCAACATCGGCCAGTACGCGACCGACATGCCAAGCGACGCTTTTGCGATTCGCAAGACCGAAAATCAGAAACGTCTTATTTTTGAGTTCCAGAAAATCCACCCGCTACTCCTTCACGTGAATGCAGCCTGATCTCGCCAATCTTATGTTGCCTGCTCGGCTTGCTGGGGCTGATCAGAAACCTCGGTGAGTGTGCATGCGAATTGCATCCGCATCGCCAATTCATCTGCAACAGTGACTCGGGCCGTGAGAAAAAAAGCCTGACTTACCGTCTCGTCGAGCGTGACCTCCAGCGTCATCGTTTCTCCAGGTCGCACCATCCGTTTGAAGCGGACATCGCGCATCCGGGTTGCGACCGGCACGCCATCCCCCTCGGCATGCGCCGACAGCAAGACGGCACCCGCCTGCATCGCCGCCTCACAGAGCAGGACACCCGGCATCAGGGGAAATTCAGGGTAATGCCCGGCAAACCAGAATTCATCACCCGAGAGGGTTTTCTGACAGATGATCCGATTTTTATCCTGCTCGACGACGGTATCGATAAGCAAAAATGGATCCCGATGCGGGATAGCGGATTGAATCGCTTTAAGACTCATTGCAATGATATCCTCAACCGACCGAAGCCGTATTTTTGGAGAGTAACAGGGCGTCAACCTCGTTGGCAACGATCACTCCATAGTTAATCGCTCCCAACCAACCGGACATAATAATCCCGACACTCCCGGCGTGAAACAGGCCTTGCACCTGCGATGGTAAACCGCGACTCACCGCCAAACCCTCGAACTTGGTCCCGAAACTGGCACCGAGTGCGTGCCGCGTATAGTGCTGGAACGTACGCGGGGTCGCCGCTTCAACATGATCGAGTTTTTTCCTGATGCCTGGCACATAACGATCGAGGCTTTCAAGCGTCGTTTCAATCAAATCCTGCTTACCCGCCTCATACTCTTCGTCTGAGAGCTTCGCCCAGTCCTCATACCTTGCATTGGTGCTGGAAACCACAAGGCACCGTGGTCGCCCCTGCGGTCGCGTTCGCGGATAATAGAAACTAAAGGTTCGACTGGTAACATCGCGACTGAGTAGCAGGTCGGTCTGGAAGGCGGGCGCGGTGGAACTGAATAACAAATCGCCGGTTTCTTCGTCGATCTGCTCGTCAGGCTTAAGCGCCATATAAACCTGGGTGCTGGAATTATTGAGGCGTATTTTTTCCGTTTCCTCAACGAACTCTGAGTTGAAGTTATCGCGGCCGACCAGGTTTAAGATGGTGTTTTTGATGTTTGCATTGGACACCACCACCCGTGTTTTGATG
>JAYYJN010000297.1:0-4243 GCA_036146215.1 Planctomycetota bacterium | reverse complement strand
TGGGCCTTCAGCTGCTTCGTCAGCCAAGACGGTGCCGAGTCAGCCCAGTCAGCGGGCATCATACGATACTACGCAAAGTAGTTTTTCTTCCTGTTAGCCGAACGTGTGCAGCACCGAATGCTGCCGAAATTCAGGCCATAAATCAGTCTACTCAACTTAAGTGGCAGCATTGCTTGAATCGCATGCAGCCACTTTCTTTGATCGGAAATGCTATAAGCGACATGACATCCATGCTGCTCTTGACTTGAAGGCGTCGATTTCAGAAAGTACCGGACCGTGGAGGCTTCAGGAACGGATACCTGGAGACGATTTAATGGAAGTTCATGGAAGGAGGACGTGTGATGCTCGAGGCTCAGCCACAAACCGCAAGTGCATATGCAACGATTCAGAACCCTGTTGAAAAAAGACAAGCGATTCGAAGCCAGGCCAATCAACGGTATACGCAAGAACCGGATTGGGTGACCTTTTATCGTGAGATTCTGGGAATCAACGGGATCATCCGTCGTAACTATCCCGATGCTCAAGCGTTGGCCGATTTCGAAAAGACCGAGGAATACTCTGAAATTCAACAGATGCTGGCAAAGCTCCGTGAAAAGGGGCGAACGCAAGTAAGTGATCAGGAGCCCACCCGCGTGATTACGGTGCGAATGCCCAAAAGTCTTCACGAATCACTTCGTGTTGAGGCGCATGAGCGACACACCAGCATGAATAAACTTTGTATCTCCAAGCTGCTGCAGATGATCGACACGCAGTTGGTCCCTCACGAAGTCTAACGCATTTGCTGAGTTTACTTGACGAAAGCGTTCGGGAAAATCGGTACAATAAAGCACTAGGCCCGGCAGAGTGTAATGCTCTGCAGGGCCTTTTTTACGCTTCCTGTTGTCGGGTTCCGCTCAAGCAGACTTTTTTCCTGCCGCAGCACCTCTTCAGTTGCATCCCGGGCAGCTTAGAATAGAGATCAGCCTATTGCTCGGTGCTCGGTATGGCGGGAACGCCTTTTCAAATTAACGTCGTTGTTATTTTCGCTTTTTACGAAGGTAGGTTCGGGTCATGGAATCCAGCAGTCACTTTGATGCTCACGGCGCTGCGCGCATGGTCGACATTTCATCCAAGTCAATTACGGACCGCAAGGCCTTTGCGAGTGGGCGAGTTCGAATGGAAGCCAGAACCTGCCAGCAGATTCGCGAGCAGCAGTTTGCGAAGGGAGATGTGCTAGCGGTGGCGCGACTGGCAGGAATTATGGCGGCAAAACAAACTTCAGACTTGATTCCGCTCTGCCATCCATTGGCCCTTGAAAGCGTAGAGATTGAATTCGCATTTGTTGAGGCGCCAGATTCTGACGATGCTTGCGTAGATATTAAAGCATACGCTGCCGTGTCCGGGAGAACCGGAGTCGAAATGGAAGCCCTTGTCGCAGTCAGTGGAGCGGCACTGACGATCTACGATATGTGCAAATCGGTAGACCGATGCATGGTGATTGAGACCATTCAATTAGAAGAAAAAACGGGCGGCAAAAGCGGCCATTTTAAACGAGCGCACGACTAATTCTCTGCCAGTCAACTCCGAGTACCTCTAATTCGATTCCTTTGCGTTGGCCGTTATTGCGAGGGCAGCATTCTGGGCCCAATGATTTAAATTCAAACTGCCAATGACCAAAGAACTGACCCCTCGTTGGCTGAGTGCATGGTCGATGGCGACATCCGGTGCGATGCGGCCACAGTCGAGGCCTTTTTTTACCAGCACACCCACTCCAAGCCCCTGTGCCTGATTGATTAACAGTTCACGTGCGGTATTTTCGGGGTGATATTCAATCATCATCACATCGGCCCAGTTTAAACACTCGGTTTCTGCGGTCTGCTGATAGCCAGAGAAACCGATTGCTCGCGTCCAGCCTTTGTGGCGGATGCGCTCAAGGGTCTCGACTGCATCGGTATGTTTAAGAATTTTCTGATCTTGGCCATTCGAGTGGAGTAATAATAGGTCAACATAATCGGTTTGCAATCGTCGCAGGCTTCTCGAAACACTTTTCTCAATGGCGGCGGAACTAAAATCATATTCTGATTTTCCATCTACAAATGCCTCACCCACTTTGGTGGATAGAACACACCGATCGCGTTCTTTTTTTAAAACTTTTCCGATACGCGACTCACTTAACCCGTAAGCGGGTGCCGTGTCGATCAGATTGATTCCAAGATCGAGAATACCGAGCAACAATTGTTCCACCTCATGGTCATTAGGGATCAGAAAATCTCCATATTTTGTCTGTTGGTTTCGTCCGATCTTTACAGCTCCAAAACCGATCGGTGAAACAGAAATTCCAGTCTTTCCAAGCGTTCTTGCTAACATAAAGTGAGCCGATTGTTGCCGTGCTGGTAGAAATGGTGTTACGCGAAACGGTGTCACAGTTGCTGATGGTGGGCAATCTTGATGCAAACGGCTTGTGCTGTCCAGCACCCGAAAACGCACGAGGCATCACCGAAAGCATTGAGATGCGCAAACGGCAGTTGATATCGCCAAGCTGCAAGAGGTATAAGAGAGATGGCGAGTTTATAGGAGTGGGTGGTAGACGCCGAGCGGGGGAGGGTGTGAATGCGATTATTTCGATTTCGGTGCCCTCGCTGTCGCAATCCCTTTGCGGTGGAAGAGCGTGCTCTGGGTCAGCCCGTGGCATGCCCTCATTGTCAAGCGAAAATACAGATTCCGGCTCCCGAGCCAATCCCGTCCGCGGCAGCTGCGGATCCTAGTGGTCGTGAAGACGAATCGCTTATTGAAAAAAACCTGGATTTGCCCGCCGGTGTAGCGGAAGTAATCGGGGATACGATTGAATCGTCATCTTCGATTGTCTTGGGTGAAGCCGACACCAATCGCGATGCGGTGCTACCCGACCCGATGGCCCCGCTGGTGTATGGATCCGAGAGTTTGCCTCCCTTGTTCAAAGGTGCAGATGCGGAGGTGCCAACAGCCGAAATTTTAGTTGAGGATCGACCAAAGACGATCATTTATAAAGGCAACGTCATCGAACTGCGACGGCTGAGCGCGGAAGAAAAGCAGCGACGCCGCTTCCGCCGGCGAATTATTCTGTTGGTGACTGGGGCCACAGTGCTGATTTTGTATCTATTATTTAAGGTGGGAAAGTTATAGTTCACCATGCATCAGTCGTTGTCCTGGGCACATTGAAAAATTGCCTCGGCATCTAGACATAGATCATTGCGCTCAAACAGGCTCTGAATAGCGGCCTTGTGAATTTTCATTTTTGTGCCTCCCACGCCAATGGCGCCGTAACAAAGTGCATCCCCGTAAGCTGTCGCCCGATCATGAACCGTGATACCCTCGACACCAAGTGGCGGAACTGCATTTAAATCAATAACAACGCGTAAATCTTTGGCCGATTCCCGAATGGATGCCGGCAGCAACTGAATCCCTTCCGAACCGGCAGAAATAACTATCTCAACACCTTCGATCGCCATCGACAATTTTTCTGGGGAGTCAATTTGGACCGGAGCGACCTTAGCATCGGGCATGTTTTCGGTAATCCGCTCACATATCGCGGCGGCACGGTCTTCACGTCGCGACCCGGCCAGAACGCAGGCACCTTGACCGGCCAGTAATCGGCAGACGCGGATACCAACCGGTCCGGTGGCTGCCAAAACTAAGGCGTTTGCGCCGAGAAGAGGTCGATGGTTGGCAGCGGCGAGCACTGCCGCAGTCGCGGTTGTGTTGCAACCGGCCGAATCCAGCATTACCGACACGCGGACGGGACCAAAAAAAGTCTCCTGAGTTTTCCGCAGCAGCGCCTCTCCGGCAGAGACATCCGAACCGCCGATGAAGATTGCTGTATTTTTGAGTCCCTCTCCACCGCGGGTGAACATAGCACCATGGATCGTGGGCACCACATTTTCAGGTGTTATCGATCCGTAGCGAAGCAAATGATCCACGCCCGCATCGGCCGCGACGATGCTGTCGAAAGAACTGGGTTGCGCGTCGGTATCGAGTTGAATCAGTATTTTGGGTGGAGCCATAAAGTTTGATGCCTTAATTTCGGTTCAAAGATCGACCGCCGCATGGTACCAGCCCGCGTCGCGCGTGGGCAGCGTAGCGGTTATTCCGATTGGGGGGGCCAGAGGTTTGAAAATCCGTGCGCTTTACTGACAGTAAACATGGATAGCTTAGGCAAAATCTTCCGATAAGGTAATCCATGGGGAGTGGAGTTCGTTAAGTGTCGTATTGCGCATGCGGCACGGCA
>JAYYJN010000296.1:0-8698 GCA_036146215.1 Planctomycetota bacterium | reverse complement strand
CGCTGTGCTGTGGTTGATGATGGGTTTAATCACAACTTTTTTGTTGATTCGGGTTTTTGGCTCTCATAGTCACGAGTCCGAGGTATCCGAGTGTGGCGACGATGCGGATAATTCGCATTCGCATGCTCCGGAATCCTCGCATGAAAACAGGTCGCATGATCACCATTCAATGAGTGCTACAAGATATCATTGGTTGGGATTGGCTTTTGGTCTTTCGCTTCACACGTTGCTCGACGGAGTCGCATTGTCGGCCGCAGTGCTGGGTGATACATCGCACGCGACGGGAACCATATTTTTGGGATTTGCCGCATTCCTTGGAATTTTACTTCACAAACCGCTTGATTCACTCTCGATTACTGCATTGATGGCAACAGGAGGGTGGTCTGTTTCCTGGCAAGCTGTGGTCAATGTGGTCTATTCGATGATGTGTCCCCTGGGAGCACTTGCTTTTTATCTCGGGGTTCGTGACTCACAGCACGAGTCTGTCGCGATCGGCTGCGGCTTGGCTTTTGCGGCAGGAATTTTTATCTGCATTGCCCTTAGTGATCTACTGCCGGAATTACAGTTTCATTCGCATGATCGGCTGCCACTGACTGCGCTTCTTTTATTTGGCGTCTCACTTGCGTATGGTCTCAAATACTTAGAGCCGCCCCATATGCACGATTCGCCGGCCGAATCGGGATTGAATGACCATACCGACGACCACTCCCACGATGGACATGATCATGAGCACCACGATCACCCTCACGATGGTCACGAGTAATGACTATTTTTGGGCGGGATTGATCACGGGTTGAATTGCTGTGCGAAAACATCGATATGTGTCGCTATGTATTTGATTTAAAGCGACACGCATCAGGATTGCTGGCACCGGAATAGGGGTGTATCATCCGGGACCACGGGCATGGTTTGCATGGCACTTTGAGTTTTAGCTTCGCATGGGGGTGTCATAAACCGAATCGAGGATTGAAGGGGTGTGAGGCATGACCGAAGAGAGCGGAGGGATCCACTGGCACGCTCAGAGCGTCTCGCGCAAGGACCGAGAGGCTCGAAATGGGCATTCTGGATGTTTAGTCTGGTTTACTGGACTTTCTGGCTCGGGCAAAAGTACGATTGCAAACCTGGTTGATCATAAATTGCATCGAGCAGGTATTCACACGTTTTTGCTGGATGGTGACAACGTGCGGCATGGGCTAAATGCCACACCCTCCCAGTTGACAACACAATATGGCGAGCAATTTGGGAAGCGATTCGGCCTTGGATTTTCTGAGGAGGATCGGCAGGAAAATATCCGTCGTATCGGTGAAGTTGCCGGCTTGTTTGTCGAGGCCGGACTGATTGTGCTGACGGCCTTTGTGAGTCCTTATCAAAAAGATCGCGATGCCGCCCGATCCAAGCTGATTGAAGGGGATTTTATCGAGGTTTTTGTGGATACACCCCTGGAGATTTGTGAACAGCGCGATCCAAAGGGGCTCTACAAGAAAGCGAGGGCAGGGGAGATTCAAGGAATGACTGGAATCGACGATCCGTACCAGGCGCCGCTGCATCCAGAGTTGACGCTGGATTCGGGCAACACCCCCGCGGACTCTTGCGCGGAAAGGGTCCTGAAGTACCTTCGGGATATGCGAAAGATTCCGCCCTTGCCCTGAGTCGCTGCTAGCACGGCTGAGGTGAACCGATTGTGGAATGTGGGGCTGGACTCGCGCGTTGCTCCGCACAGTATAAAAATTCTAACTGAAACTTCACACAGTCCGCCGTTGACGAAAAAAGGTAGCCATCCTAAACTTGAGACACAAGCTTGGATGCTTGGGGCACGATTCTAATACGGTCAAAAAAGGAAGTGTGGACCGATGAAAAGTACGGATACAATCGATCCGAATTCGTTGAAGACCCCAACTGAGGCTTCCGGAACTCAGGAACTCACGGCACAAATTCGTCGGGACGTAAGGCGACACACGGGCGGAAGGGTGCATAATCTCACGGTAGTGATGACCGGTACCCATGTCGTACTCGAGGGATTCTGCTCCAACTTTCATTCGTATCAATTGGCCCAGCACGCGGCGATGCGAGCGGCGGAAGACTTTTCGGTTGACAATCGTATTGAGGTTCTTTGAACTCGGGAGCGACTTGAGTCTCCTGCGGACCAGGACCTCCATCGCCCGCTACGCAGAAATCCTCAGCGGATTCTTTTGTCTCATCACCGCTGATGCAGGCGCGTGGAGAAGTTGGGTCACGGCCGCATATACTCGTTTGACCGTCAGTTCTCGCATGCATTGATGATGCTCGAGCGGGCATGTTTTCTGCATACACGGACCACACGGCACTTCATGTTGCAGTGTGATCATTCGATCGTAATCAGTATCACCCCAGGCGGTGTGCGTAGGGCCAAAAAGTGTTACCAGCGGTATCCCGAACGCAGCAGCAAAATGCCGAGGCCCACTGTCGCTGCTCACCATCAATCGACTTCGCCGAATACAAGCTTTTGAGAGCCCGATACTCAGAGACTGGTCCGCAAGGCTTTTAACTCTTGGATGCGATGCGGCCAGAACGGTTTTTGCTGCCATTGCACGCTCTTGTGGGCCGCAGAGAAACAGAACGGTCAATCCGTGATCACGCGCGAGTTTTACGGCAAGCTCTGCCGCATGGTCTACCGGCCAGGACTTGGACGCCGCTCGACCACCCCAGCCGCCGGCATTGTGGAAGATGATCGTTTCAGATCCGCTGGGCAAATGAAGGCGCCTCCAGACGAGGTCCGCAGCACGTTCATCTGCGGTGCTGGTTTCGAGTTGGAGAGGCCATTGCTTGTTTTGAGGGCATCCTAGAAAACGCGTCAATTTTAGATAACCGTGCATTGTGGAAGCTGGCACGAAACGACCGCCCTGTTTTTCAAATTTCAGTTTGTCGGTGAGTAGTGGTCCACGGCCATACTGTGCATAACCGATACGTTGCTTTGCTCCGCTGAGCCAAGCCAAAACACCAGTTCGCAATGAATTTGTTAGAAGCAGAATCGAATCCGGTTTCTCCACCTGCAAGCGTCGAATGAGATTGCGACCGCTGAGTTGTGGATCGGAAGACCGCGGATCATAAAATAACTTTTTATCAAACCAGTCGCTTCCACTCAGCACATCGGCAACATAGGGCCGCATCACACCGAGTAAATTCAGCTGCGTGCCGAAGTGTGAGCGAATGGCTTGGAGGGTCGGCGTTGCCATCGTGACGTCGCCGACCCAATTGGGGAGAAAAACGGCAAGTTTCATAACGAGCGAGCGTAGCCTGCCATGAGAGATGTCTGCAAGTTCAATGTGTGCTAGCATTTTTGCTCTTGGGTCGATGCTTGAAGAGCGATATCTTTAACTCACCACTCGTTTCCTCGCGTTTAGGGTCGCTGTTGGGCGGCTATAGGATGAAAACATCGCCTCTCACTGTACTGCACATTTCCACCGAACTCGGTTGGCAGGGGGGTGAGCAGCAGGCTTTTTATTTGGCAGCGGGGTTGCGGCAACGGGGACACCGATCGGTGGTTGTGGCCCGCAGGAATGGTGCATTTGCCCGCAGGATGCAATCGAATCATTTTCCGGTGCATACTTTCCGACGTCGTGGACGTGGCCCAGATTCACTCTGGTCGCTTCGACGGCTTGTAGCCAAGGTACGCCCCGACATAGTGCACGCACACGATGGACATGGTCTTACCGCAGTTGGGTTGGCTACGCTCGGCCTCGGCAGAAGGCCCCTTCGCGTCGCTTCGCGCCGCGTGGTGTTTCCGATTCGCTCACCAGCCAAATTTTGCCACTTTGCCGATGGAGTCATTGGAATATCCACGGCAGTTATGGAAGTTTGTAGAAAAGCCGGTATCCCTGAGAGCAAACTGCGATTGGTTCATAGTGGGATTGATCGAGATAGGATGCGCGGCGGAAGTCGCGAGCGAGGCCGTCAAATTTTAGGTCTACAGAATAACGAAAAATTGCTTTTAACCGTGGCTTCATTAACGACCTGCAAAGGGCATGCCCATTTACTGGCTGGGATGCCTCAAATATTCGAGAGATTCCCGGAAGCGCATCTTGCTCTGGTGGGACAGGGGGAATTAAAAACGTCTCTTTGCAATCAGGTGGCCGATCTAGGAATTGCGAATCGTGTCCATTTCCTCGGCTATCGGACTGACATCTCCGACCTGCTATGTGCCGCAGATCTATTTGTCATGCCCTCCATTGAAGAAGGTCTGTGCACTTCGTTGCTTGATGCCATGGGTCAGAGTATACCGGTCGTGACTACGTCTGCTGGCGGGATAAAAGACGCTGTAGGATACGATTGCGAGGGCGGTCCATACGCTTATGTGGTCCCACCGAAGAACAGTCAACTGCTTTGCAACGGAATCATAGATGCGCTCTCACAACCTGCAAAGGCAAAGAACCTTGCATTGCGGGCAAGTAAGCATTTGGCCTCAAACTTCACGCATTGCCAAATGGTCGAGGGAACTATTTCCGCCTACAGAAATTGGCTCACAACGCCTGTCAAACGTTGTGCATGAAGTGCCGATCGTTTATGCCGAATGTCGGAATGTCTTCCAGTCTGCAGGTTGAGCTGCAACGTTTTGTTCGATTTGACGGCAAGTAAAAATAGAAACTCTGCCGGTCAACAGGCCTTTGTTTAAAAAAAGTTGTAGTAACTTCCGATTCCGTTCGCGTGCAACTAAATTCTTTTCGCTGAGAATCAATTGCCGATATGTACGCCACCAAATAAGTGGGTAAGCGACTGGCAGCAGTGCCGATGAAAGTTTCCGGTGCCGATTAAATGCAGCTGACTCAATTTCAAACCCACATCGCCGAAGACCGAGTTCAATATTGGCCAAAGGTGCGGGGTGAATATGTTCCATATAGATTTGATCGGGATCATTCTCGCTGTAGTTGATCGGTCGAGGCGCACAATCATCAAATCCGCTGAGCAAGACGTTGAGCCTCGACTCAATCGAATGACAATTGGGCGTGCTCATCACAATGCGACCCGTCGGTTTACAGATACGGCAACACTCGCTGATGAAGTGATAATGATTTTCGACATGCTCCAGGACCTCAATCGAAACGACCAGATCAAATGTATCATCCTTAAATGGCCAGCGGCCATTAAAATTGGTTTGCGTAAACGGGATATCTCTAAGACAAAATTCTTTTTCGTTGACATCGGTGGCGTGTACCGCGAAACCATTGACATCCGCCCATTTGGAGAAAGCCCCTTCACCGGCACCCACATCAAGCAGGGAGCCACGTGGCAATGGATCGACCACTGCCTGTACTTTTTGATGGATGCCGGGCATGGTCAATGGGCGGGGCTGCTTTGCCGATTCCTTGTGGGCGAATTGCGAGTTGCTTTCGTTTTCGGCCCGATTGTCTGTCGTGGACGCGGGCGATTCGCTTACTTCATTCATTGATGTCGTGAATCGTTCCCTCAACGTTTTTGCTGCCGTTTGACGCGTTGAATGATGCTGATGACGCTGCGACCAAAGTAACGCGTATTTGATGAATGCGCCTTGTGCAGCAAGACAGGAAAGCAAAAGACCGACCGATCCATCCCGGAATCCCTGTTTCCAGAGGTAATGTCGAAAAAAACGAAACAGCGGTCGCACAATGAATGCAATCGCTTGCGAATCTTTTCCTGCCTCTTTCAGGTCATCGGCACCCGAGGAGCCATAACGAATGCTTTTGGCGAATATTTCCTCCAATGAATCGCCCGCATCATGTTGAATCGATGCTTTCATGGTTGCTGTTTTTCCCCGCGCAACCAGCAGATGCTCGTGGATTCGTCGCTGATCGTATCGGCATCTATCGCGATGAAATAGTCGAAAAGGTGCATCGTTTTGCCAACCGCTAAAGCGAACCATCTTTCCGAGAAAGATATTTTTGCGAGGAATCTGATACGCATCAAAGATAGGTTCGGTACTTAGGGCCTGCTTGATTTCCTCTCGTAGGTTTTCTGTGAGTCGCTCATCTGCATCGAGCGCAAGAATCCACGGGTGAGATGCATGTGGAATCGCCCAGTTTTTAAAGTTGGATGGATCGATGTATTCACGCTGAATGATTCGCATAGAAGGCGCTGCACGAGCGGCATGCTCGATGTATTCGAGCGTTCCATCGGTGGAACCTGAGTCAGCAACCAAAATTTCATCAGCTACGTTTCCCAATGATGCGATGCACGAGGCAATCTGTTTAACCTCGTCTTTACAGGGAATCAGCACGGTGAGTTTTTGACGCATCAGAAGAAAGCAGGTGCGGAGGAAGAAGCGATAGCCTTTTCCGTGATTTCGTAAAACATGATGAGGGTAATATAGTCCAAGGAGATGTCGCTCCAAATGCGAATTATCCTTCTTTTTCACCCAAACCAGCGCTGACACAGGAATGTCTATTGTGAATCCTCGCTCTTCTTACCTATAAAAAAGCACCGAAGATCTGGCGATTGCTTTTGCCGGCTCGGATGGATTTTCAGAACATTTCTCATATACAGCGTACTTCACCATGGATGGTGCACACGATTACCACAATTTTCAATTGAAATTGCGCCAACGTCCTGTTTGGGACCAAGTTCGCGGATATGTTCAATCTCAGCAGGTCGATAGCGCCGCAGAGTCAACGAGGCGAAATCAGTCTCCAACTCGAAGCATCGTGCCACTTTCCATCAATCTCGATCTTACCACAGCGTGCAATTATCGCTGTGATCATTGCATTGATTGGGATATTCTCAATTCAGGTGTCAAGTATGACGAAGAGCAACTATGTGCTTCGCTGAAAGAGTTGGCAGATAAGGGAATGAAATCGGTCATTCTTATTGGCGGTGGAGAGCCAACTGTCTATCCTCGTTTTGTGGAAATGGTGCAGTATTTAAAGCAGCTTAATCAGCAGGTCGCGATCGTCAGCAATGGGAGTCGGGGTGACAGACTGCTTGCGGCGTGCGAATTTCTTAAGCGACCAGATTGGATTCGCCTTTCTCTCGACGCAGGAACCGATTCCACGTTTCAGGCGATGCACAAGCCAAGAAAACCGATCTCTTTGGATGAAATTTGCGAATGGGTTCCAAAAATGAAGGAAGCCAATCCGGAGATTCAGATCGGGTATTCTTTCATTGTGACCTGGCGCGGCGCAGCCAGAGATCAAGTCGCAGTCATTGAAAATATTGATGAGTTGGTGATTGCTGCGGGTCGAGCCCGCGCTTTTGGTTTCGATTATTTTTCAGTGAAGCCGTTTCTTGTCCGACAGGAAGAAAACAATGCAGAGGTGATGAATCCCAGCTCAGCAGAAGATGCACTCGATCAAGTGATTGCCAAGATACGTGCGGCTGTCAACGACGCGAAAAAGCTGGAAACGGAATGTTTTAAGATTGTAGAAAGCACCAACTTACGGTTACTGGAGGAGAAATCGTGGAAAGATTTCACACGGCAACCCAAGCGATGCCATATGCAAGCCCTTCGTCAGGTTTTGACTCCCCTCGGTTTGTTTAACTGTCCGGGGTATCGAGGCGTCGCCGCGGCCCGAATCGCAGGGCCGGTAGCCTATTGTGATCAAGAGGCCACAGAAGCAACCACTCAACAGACGCTTAAATTGCTCGACGAATTTGATGCCTCAAAAGAGTGCGCTAACGTGACCTGTCTTTACAACGGAACAAATTGGTGGTTACAGGCCTTGATCGACCATCCTGAAAAGCTAGATCAGATTCAGGTGACCGATGAAATCACCGATTTCTTTCTTTAGTTCAGCGCTTAGACAAAATGTTTAAATGTCCATTGGACTATCAGTGTCGTTATAACACCCCAGGCAGTCAGATTGATACATCTCGTGTGGTGTCTTGCATCCCGTCTACCATCACGTAACCGCCACAATTGAATTCCGCGAAAAGGAATTTGATAGAGTACGATACTAAAAAGAAGAAATCCTGCGGGATTGTAACGCCATGCATTACTCCAATGACCATGCCCGATTTCAACAAAACATCGAGTCAAGCCACAACCGGGGCATTCAATGCCTATTAAATTTTTCCAACTGCACAGTCCGGGAAGCGTTCCCCAGAAAGGGATTTGGATTTCTTCCGAATTTTTCAACTGCAGCCAACCTGACAGGGCGATGATGAGCAGCGCTACGATCAGTAGGATGCCGTGATATCGCATTCGCGCTGAGCGTTGGGTAAGATCAAATTTGGTGTCATCGACGGTCAAGCTTTTCGAGGGCGATTCGGCTACACCAAAAATTCGAGAATCAGAGGTCATGATGCATCTTTGCGCTGGTTTTGCTCTTTAGCCGCTTCGAATAGTTCAAGTTGCTCGCGGATGAGACCTGAGTGCGGATCGAGTTGTGCCGCCTCCCGTTGAAAGCGGACCGCCTTTTCGAGGTCTCCTTTGGCATAATAGCACCTGCCGAGCGTGTCGAGGTATCCGGCGGCACCCGGTTTGATCTCAAGTGACCTGTGTGAATTCCGAATGGCTTCCTCTGCAAGTTGAATATTCTCTTCACCAAGTGTGTTCCCCACAAGCCAAGCAAATTGATTGAGTGCCATCGCTGAATTCGGTGTTTTTCGAATTTGCTCTCGAAATGAATCGATCGCAGTCTCAATCCTGTCTATTGTTTTTGAATTCTCTTCAACGGTCTGATTTGGCAGTCGATATATCGCAATTAACACGTCTGCGTCGCTTGGATCCTCTTCAACAGCCTTGAGTAACTCG
>JAYYJN010000295.1:0-5414 GCA_036146215.1 Planctomycetota bacterium | reverse complement strand
CAGATTGAATCGACAACAGTTGCAATACCCGCCAGAATGAGATGGGATTCGCAACGAACCGCCCCGTCGAGAGCCTCTGCGACAAGCGGTGCATTACCCCCGGTTAAGATGGTGATGGGGGGTTCTGACATTTCCGCTCGAAATTCACTTACCAACATCCGTAGCGCACCGACTGTGCCCCAATAGATGCCGCTGGAAATCGCCTCCTCCGTCGACCGTCCGACCGGAGAAGGTGGCGGTCCTTGCGGCGGGGAGATTTGGGGCAAGCGATCGGTAAAGGCATGCAGAGCTCGGCCACTCATCTGAATGCCAGGAAGAATCGCGCCGCCTCGGAAACTCCCCTGAGCAGAGATGACATCGACGGTAATAGCGGATCCTAAGTCAATCACAATGGCGGGGCGATCAGGAGGACGAATGCAATTTGCCGCAACCGCACCTAAGAGGCGATCGATGCCGATCGATGCGGGGCTGGGGATTTCGATCTCGATCAATAAGTCTCTAAAATCCAAAATTCTTGCAAACAGATCGTCCGACTCATTCTTCAACCAGTCTTGCAAGACATCGGCTGCATGGTCACATACGCTCCCGATACACCAATTGACATCGCAGGGTCGCAGTGGACTAAGCCACCGGTTCCATTCCATGGGATCCCAATCTTGCGTTTGGAGCGACAATACACGGTGTGGCTCTGGCAATGAATTCCCGATTTCGCCAATAATTTTTGGCGAAAAAAAACCTGCCATGATCTGGCTGTTACCTACATCGATTGCAACCAAAGGTTTGTTGTGATCTGCATTCATGGCTCTATCGATACCTGATCAAGTTGTGCCAGCACGGCGCCCATAAGTTGATCCAAACCAACACCGGTCACTGCCGAAATACCTAAAACTTTTGTCTCAAGCTGTTCCGCCAGTTCCTGACGGATTTGCTCCGCTCCGGGCAATTCTATTTTTGAAACGGCAATAATTTCCGGTCGCGTTGCCAAGTCCTCATGGTATTGTGCGAGTTCGCTTCGAATCGCCTGATAATTATCGAGTGGCGTTGTTTGATCACTCGGAATCGGTTCCACAAGGTGAATAAATACGCGTGTTCTCTCAACGTGCCTGAGAAACTCCAAGCCCAATCCAACCCCCTGGTGAGCACCCTCAATCAACCCAGGAATATCAGCCAGCACGAAGGAACGATCCCGATCGACATCAACGCGTCCCAAATGTGGTCTTTTCGTCGTGAATGGATAGTCAGCAATTGCGGGCTTCGCGCGAGAGAGACGAGCGAGGAGTGTGCTTTTTCCTGCATTTGGCTTACCAACGAGCCCCACGTCCGCAATTACCTTCAACTCCAAAATCAGTTTTCTTACCTCTGCATCCCCACCACGCGTGAACTGACGGGGGGCGCGATTGGTGGCCGATTTAAAGTGGGCGTTTCCTTTACCACCCTTTCCACCCTTTGCAGCGATCACCGAATCGCCTGCCTGCTTCAAGTCTTTCAAGACAAAATTATCTTCCGCGTCGCGGACCACGGTTCCCGGGGGAACTTCAATCACCATATCGTCTGCACTGCGACCGTGGCGATTACTTCCCTGGCCTGCCGATCCGGCCCGTGCTCGCCAGTGTTTCCGATGCGCAGCCACCGCCAGATGGTCGACTCCCTCCGCAGCGCGGATCACGATACTTCCCCCCTGGCCTCCATCCCCACCGTCTGGGCCACCACGGGGAACAAAGCGCTCTCTGCGGAAACTCATGCATCCATCGCCACCACGGCCTGCCTCCACCCGGATTTCAACTCGATCGACAAACATCGTGGCTGGTCCATAAAAAAAGGGATGTCGAACGGACATCCCCAGCATTTTCAAATCTCGTCATCCTGAGGTCCGTGAGGGCCTCGTAGACAATTCACTAACCGCTTAGCACGTTAACGCGCCGACCCTTGCGATCGAATTTGACAAAACCCTCAACTAGAGCAAACAGCGTAAAGTCTTTCCCTTGGCCAACCCCCGCACCGGCATGGAACTTGTTGCCAACCTGTCGAACCAGAATGTTACCGGCCCGTACGTGCTGGCCGCCAAATCGCTTCACACCGCGGCGCTGCGCATTGGAGTCACGACCATTACGGCTCGAACCTTGACCTTTTTTATGCGCCATTTCACTTCACCTTTTCTTCTAATAATGTAGCTTGCTGCACTGCTGTGGGCCTGGGGAAAACCCCGGTGCCATCGTCCGATGTTCATACCAGCCGAGTTGGGGCTGGTGACATCCGGCGTACGCTGTGGACAGCAAAGGTTGCGGACAAGTCTACCGACCGGTCACTACTGTTTCCCAGTGTCGCATTATCGCTGAATCCCGCTCGGGCAGTCAAGCGGCCAGAACTGCCCCGGCGAACCTTGCCTCAAAAAACAGGGGGCTCACAGCGTCACCGGCCGGCAACTGCTGCGACCAGCGTCCTCATTTGCTCTTACTTAGTGACTGCAAAGCCTTTTTTAAATGCGTCATCCCCGAAGACCAAAGCAAGTTTTGCATCCCCACTGGCCTGATCTACCTTCTTGCGACAGTTTTTACAGCAGAAGGCAACCGGTATTCCGTCGACGTCCAGTGCGGTGCCCTGCTTCATTTTTCCACCGCTGATAGGACACTTCTCCTGGCTCGCCTGGCCAGTTTTGATGAGCTGTTCATTTGCTTTGACTGAAAATTTTGCTGAATCCGCCTGGAAAGCCTTGAGACAATTTTTGCAACAGAAATAAACCTCACCACCATGGTATTCAGCCGAAACTTTCGTCGCTTTTTTCCCTGAAACCGGACAGACCATGCCTTTTTCTGCATCTGCATCGCATACAGTGGAAACAAAACCTAGCAGTAAAACAGTCAGTGCCGAGACAAGCAAGTTTTTCATGGTTAGTATCCTTTTTGGCAGGTAACGTGGTAGCAAGAATTTCCGTGAACTTTAACCGTTCGGCACTGGCTCACTGCAAGGCGGGGCCTTCAGAAATTGTCCGATTCCGCAGCTTAGCGGAATCGTGTACCGGTGAAAATGGGGAATTCGAGCTGAAAATCGAACACCCTATACATCTAGCCACTCGTAGTTTCCGCGTCAATCTGATCGAACGATTCCTTTACGGTGAGCAAGGCATTGGTAGCGGCAGGGAAGCCACAGTAAGCAATCATCTGCGTGACCACCTCCACGATTTCTTCTCTCGATGCACCGCAGTTAAGCGCCGCCTTGACATGCACCCGCAGTTCCGGGAGCGCATGTCCTAAAACAGTGAGTGCCGTCACAGCACATAACTCCCGAGTTTTATCGTCAAGTACGTCACGAGGATAGAGTTCACCAAAAGGGAATTCCACATTGACTTTTGCAAATTCGGAAGAGATCTCATTGATCTTAGCAAGGTATTGGTCAGCCTCCGGTGTCCCCAGATGCCGCCGCATTTCCACCAATCCCTTAAGGTAACGCTCACTTACCATCGCTTGGTCTCCTACAGCGGTATGTAACAGCATAGCTTCATGAAAACACTCCCTGCGCCTTGACGATGCTCATTGGCCCGGTGCCCTGCAGGGCAAAGAAAAAGGCGACGGCCGTTAATACGAAATTCTTTTCAGCCGAGGTGACATGGCCGACTACGCCCAGATCGATGGCCCCCTCCAAGACTTGCTGATCTGCGGGTATCGCTCCCTGAGATAGGTGTGTTTGTTTGAGCTGCCTCGCCAGACGGTAATGCAGCACCGCGCCTCCCAAGTTGAATCCGATGAGCCCAACGGCTGCAAATTGACCATAGACTCCAAGGAGAATGGCGATAGCCCCGAAAATCATCAGCACCAAAGACCCGAAAGCGAACACAGCAGGCTGCCACTTGAAGAGTAAGGCTGTTGTATGCACAGTCGCTTCCCAGTCTTTCATTAAACCATATGCGGGGTAAAGAAACATCCACGCATACACAGCCCGCAGCACTAACCAAGCACACGCATTCACGCTCACTTCGTCACCGAACATGTTGTGTCACTCCTATCGGGGCGTCGGGGCACGACAACACATTTGTGTAGTGCATCCAACCTACAGATTACTCGTGCGTGAAAACTGCAAAGTCTTGTGTTTCTACTGATTTCCCCCTATTGAAATCAGACTCGATTCTGTCCGCAAATAAAGGCGCCCATCGGCCACTGCAGGTGTTGCACGGCTGGGTTCTCCTAAATCATTCTCTGCACGTAACTCAAAGTCCTTGTCGGCAGCCAAGACCACAACCTTTCCGTCTTCGGTCATTGCGTAGAGATCTGAACCAATGCGAATCGGTGAGCCGGAAAATCCGCGAGCTACCCGTTGCCGCCATCGCAGCTTTCCATCGGCCAGGTCATGGCAACTCACGACACCTCCATCATGCCAGACAAATATCCAATCGCGGTAGGCAACGGGAGTCACTACATAGGGTGCAGATTTTTTAATCTGATAGGCTACTTCAGCCTCACGTGATCCGTCCCCTGGCCGAACGGCAACCAATGCCTCACCACTTCCTCCTTGGCCACTACTGCCAAAAACCAGTCCCCCGGCAACCACCGGGCTGCTCACGCAGCGTTTATTAAAAACATCTATCGACCAAAGGGGCTTACCGTTCTTCGGGTTGACTCCAGTCATTCCGTGACCTGTGCTGTTAAAAATGAGCTGCTCGGTTCCATCGTCAAGTTGCAGAATGCAGGGTACTGAATAGGCGGTCTGAATACCGCCTTTACGAGGGCATCGCCACCTTTCCTCTCCGGTTTTACAATCGTATGCGGCGAGAAAACTCTCACCCAGTTGTTCATTAGCAACAATCACTACATCGCCATAGACAATTGGCGACATTGCAAATCCATGCTGGCTTTTAAATCCCCCTAAATTGACCCTCCAAATGGTTCGACCATCTGCTAGATCGAGCGCCACCAAATGATACGCATCGGGTGTCGCCCACATACAATAAATGTGGTGATCGTCCAATGCAGGGGTACTGGAGGCATAACTATTTCGCACATGCAAATGGTGCGTCGCAGAGGGAAATTCGCGGCTCCAAAGTTGACTTCCATCCGAGGCCCGAAGGCAGGTCACATAACGGGTACCGCCCTCCGGATCTCCACTGGTCACCACAATTCGATTTTCAGAAATCACCGGCGATGAGTGACCGATTCCAGGTAAAGGAATCTGCCAATTATAATCTTCGGACGTCCACTCAGCAGGAATTGTGGTCGCATCGCTCTGCCCTAAACCATTGGCACCTCGAAATCGGGACCATTCTCCCGGTGCGTCGGAGGCAGTTGCAAAATTCAATGCCGCGGAGATCAGGGAAACCGTAACCACGTACCGAAAAGTTCCTGTGAATCGATAGATGTTTGTGATCATCTGCACTTAATGGTTCTCCTCGCCGTCTTCGACAGACGCGTTTGCCACGGTGGAAA
>JAYYJN010000294.1:0-2687 GCA_036146215.1 Planctomycetota bacterium | reverse complement strand
GATTTGCTCACGCGGCTCGCTGCGGAGCAAAAAATCATTTTTTCTCATCCGACCAGCGCGTCTTGGATCAAATTTCTCATGGCTGAATCCCTTTCGGGCGGTGAATCGAACGGAGTTTCAGTCGCAAAACTTGATGTGATTGCAAAGGTTTTGCTGCCGAGCGAGAGGGTTCGCATTCCGGCTTCGTCCGTCACGGGTGAAGCGCTGGAACAGATTATCCGAGATTTTGCAGCCCGCGCTTGTGCAGGTAAGCCTGATGAGGAAGCAGTTGCGCGGTTCGTTGCATTAGCCGAGGATGCGTATGAAAAAACTGGCAACCTAGTTTCGTCAATGAAACTTGCACTTAAGGCAATACTTTGTTCCGGACAGTTTCTGTTGCCCGAGTTCGATGAGTCGGAACAATCGCAGCGGATAGCATCGGCGCTGGCTCGCACGCTGTGGCTCTCGGTTCCGGACAGCGAGTTGTTGCGACTGGCAAAAGGGGATGAACTCTCCGAACTGGAGATACGCAGGCAGATTGATCGGATGATTGCCGATGATAAATCGCAGCGGATGATTCACTCATTCTGTGGTCAGTGGCTTCAATTGCGGGCCTTCGATCAGGTTTCACCATCGCTGAAGCTTTACCCTGCCTATGATGATTTGTTGAATCATTACCTGCCGCTCGAGACCGAGATGGTAATGATGCATATGATGCGTAATAACTTGCCGGTAACGAATTTGATCGATGCTGACTTCACGTTCGTTAATCAAAGGCTCGCTCAGCACTATGAAATTGATGGCGTAGTCGGACAGAAGATGCGGAAAGTTTCGCTGCCGCCTGAATCACCTCGAGGTGGATTGTTGACGATGGGGAGTGTGCTCAAGGTAACGACCGACGGTGAGCAATCATCGCCCATTCGCCGTGGGGCCTGGGTCTCGCAGCGAATCGTTGGGAACACGCTTGCACCGCCGCCGGAAAACGTCGGGTCAATTGATTCAGACCCAGGCGAAAGAACCAACATTCGTGCGCAGGTTGCGCTTCATCAAGAGAATGAATCATGTGCGGCGTGTCACAAGGAAATCGATCCATATGGATTTGCGCTTGAGAGCTTTGATGCAACTGGGCAGTTTCGCACACGCTATAAAGAGAGTCGCCCCCACGGTGGCACATTCGGATATGCAAGGGCGGGACATTTCACATTGGCAGACGATGTTGATGCTTCGGGCGAGATCGAGGGATATGATTTTGCTGACGTGAAGGGGCTAAAAAAAATCTTGTTGGCCAGCCCCGACAAAATCGCTTACAACTTTATGAAGGAATTTTTCGAATATGCGAACGGACGTGAGCCGACGTTGCCGGAGCGGTTGGCTTTGTTCCGCCGCATCGAAGGCGGCATAAAGGGCCAGGGAATCAAAGACCTTGTGAAGGAAGTGTTGGTTTTTTCGTTGACCGAGAAGAATGATGATTGACACACTGCCGAGACGTCGTTTTTTAAAATTCGGTGCGGCCTTACCGCTGGCTATCAGCGGCTTGCCAGCCGCATCTGCTGCGGTTAGGAAACACGCGCCGCAACGCGTTATTTTCATCAATAATTCGCTCGGATTTTTTCGCAGCTATTTTAATCCGGCCCGTGCCGGGCAACTCGATACTTCGAAATACTTGGCGTTAATTGAATGTCCTGAAGACGTGACGGTGATTGAGAATTTGTATCACCCCGGTATGGAGACAAGTAATCATGATTCTGAAAAATCGTTTTTGACCGGTGCTCCGAAGCCGGAAGCTAACACCTTTCAAAACACGATTTCCCTCGATCAAGCGATCGCGGACGAGATTGGCGGAGACACACGTTTTCGGTCGATCGCGATGAGTCTTTATGATCGAGGCTGGGGTTGCTCATGGGATTCACGGGGCAGGGCGATTTCGCCGATGCATGACGTTGACCTGATATTTGATCAGTTGTTTACGCCAGAAAATGTGCAAAGAAAACAACAGCAATTATTAGATGATCAGCAAATTCTCGATAGTCTCAAGCGAGATCTCGCCCACGTTCGGTCGACGGGTGAGATTGACCCTTCGCATAGTGTGGAGCAATATCAGCAGCTTATCCGTGAGTTAGAGGCGAGATTGCAGCATGAGGCACATTGGTTGAAAACCGAGAAACCAAGGGTGGATAACACGCTGAGTCGTGATGCGAGATATGCTTTTTCGACCAAGGTCGAGAACCTGTTTGAATTGGCCAAACTTGCGTTCCGCACCGATTCAACGCGGGTGATTACCATTTCTATGGATTGGATTTACGGCGCTATCAAGGTTCCCGGTGCCACTGGTGGTTGGCACACCCTTTCGCATCATAATTACAATGTCGATGCGGTTGAGCAATTGAGTTGTATTGAAATGGACATCATGCGGCGTTTCAATCAGTTTCTGATGGATCTTAAGTCCATTCCCCAGGGGCAAGGATCGTTGCTTGATCATACAACGGTGGTTCTGGGAAGTAACTTCGGAAATGCGTCAGATCACACTTGCCATCGGTTACCGATTCTTGTGGCCGGTGGCGGTCATAAGCATCAGCAGCACATCAAAGTCGAGGAAAAAACACCGCTGTGCAATCTTTGGCTTGAGTTACTTAACGCGCATAACATCGATGCGGGCCGTTTCGGCAGCAGTCAGCAGAGCATGCGGCTGCTCGGTGCCTAAAGCCTGT
>JAYYJN010000293.1:0-2543 GCA_036146215.1 Planctomycetota bacterium | reverse complement strand
ACTTTACAATTTGAATCCCGCGGACAACTATCTATTCGCAAGCATGGCTGCAAACTTCCAACAAGGTCCTGGGGCCGGAAAGATCCAATTTGGCTCTGGTTGGTGGCATCTTGATCAGCGGGAAGGAATGGAGTGGCAACTTAATGCACTATCAAACTTGGGGCTCCTTTCTAAATTCATTGGGATGCTGACCGATTCACGATCTTTTCTATCCTACACCCGCCACGAATATTTTCGTCGCTGCTTGTGCAATTTGCTGGGACGTGAGATGGAGCATGGTGAAATACCAGCGGACAACGAGTTGGTTGGCAAATTAGTTGTCGACATTTGCTACGAAAATGCTTGTCGTTATCTGCGGCTTCCGCGCACCGGCGCGACGATCCCCGTTTGCGAGAAAAGCTCGGCGTAGTTATAACGGAATTCAGGGAGGTGTTTGCACACCTGGTGGTGGCCGCGGTCTTCAAAACCGTTGGGCGGCACGTAAACCGTATCGCCAGTGGGTTCGATTCCCATACACTTCCGTCACACTTCCGCCAAAAATAAACCGTAAACAATTGAGGCCGCGGAATTCTGTGCAAAAATCAAAAGCATTTTATGCACTGCTTTGCGGAGCGTGAGAATCGATGCAATGGAACTTTAAGACAGCATTAAGCATGGCTGCAGCCGCTCTCGGACTCGGGTTTTGCTTCGTTGCAGGTGGTTACTTAGCGCACGATCTGTTTCGCACTGTTGACGATCAGAATGTGGTTTGGCTAATCAATCGTGCGGCCGCAGCAGCAGTCATCACC
This sequence comes from Planctomycetota bacterium, assembly GCA_036146215.1. GTDB lineage: Bacteria > Planctomycetota > Planctomycetia > Pirellulales > UBA7805 > UBA7805. The sequence continues at coordinate 1,755 of JAYYJN010000293.1, read as the reverse complement.
TTGTTTGTCGCGCTGGGTTTCATTATGGCGAGAGCAATCGAATACGGATTTCTTCGTTGGTGGAAAAAAAACCAACATCCATCCATGCAGGATGACGATTAACACACTCCCGAACAAACCGTTACGCGCAGCCTACCAGTCACTTGCACGAAGTTCGCGAACACGTTGACTATGGAAAAGGATCATCCGCCACGTCTTCATTTTTTTCTCCGCTGCACATTCTTTATGATGGCAGGGGCTGTTGCCGGATTGGTGTTGGCAGGCGCGTCGATTCAGCGTTGGTCGATTGACTGGAGATTGGTTCTGCTGTTGACCGCATTGGGAGCCGCATCTGCGATAGCGGACGTACTGATTTATGAGCGACAACAATGGTCGATTTTCCGCGCTTGCATTGCTTGGTCGGCGGGATTTTTATTTCTTTGCTGCCTCATGGCCGTGTTTCTGGTGATTCCTTATGCAGTTCTGGCAGGCATCTCTAAAGTTTTTGGAATCTGGGAGGATTGGGAGAATATCTCGCAATTTTGGGCTACACTGATCTCATTTTGTGTCGGATCGGTGTTTGCCTACGGTGGATGGCGACTGCTCGATGATTATTGAATGCTTGCCGATTTCTGGCTTTCTTTTCGCTTGGATTTTTCTTCGCTTGGATAAAGTTGGGTCGGTACAAGGATCGCTTTGATGCATTACACAATCTTCAAACGTGCGGAACAAACGGTCCTTGCGTTACTGCTGCTTGCTGCACTCACTGCAATGACCGGATATTGGGTTTTCCGCGTATGGCATCGCCAGGATTTGGTCGAGTTTGATGCGGCACCGCCGCTTGAGGCAACCTTTCAAATCGACATCAATCAAGCCGATTGGCCGGAATTAATGCAATTGCCGGGCATCGGTAAAAAGACGGCCCAGTCAATTGTGGAGACGCGAGACTTAGGTGGACCATTTAACAACCTGGAGGATTTAGCCCGTCGTGTGCATGGTGTCGGGCCGCGGATGACAACCGCCATACGACCCTTTGTCGTTCCAACGCAAAATCCAAAAACATCGCTTGGTGGTCAGGAGCCATGAAACAATATCATGCGGTCTGGTTGCACCTTGTCTTGGTGATCATCGCCCTGCTGATCACCGAAGGACTGCATGGATCGGCCCTAGCGCAACGGCCTGCCAATACTGATCGACAAGCACTACAGGATGTAGCGCGCTGGGAGGACTTTATCGAACGCGAGGGGCGGATTTATGATCCGAAAACGAATCACCCTTACACCGGTCCTGTCGCACTTCGCTATGGCAACGAGGGGCTTGCCCTCGGTCATTGCCGCGATGGTCTCTTAGACGGAATTAGCACCAGTTGGTATCGCGATGGTAAAAAAAGAAGTGAGCATACCTATCGACGGGGTTTGCTTGAGGGACTTGCGACGACGTGGTATCCCAATGGCCAAACAATGAGTCAGGGCCAATATCGCAAAGGAAAGTTGCATGGCCTCTGGATCTCATGGGATGAGCAAGGCAACGAGACCGAACAACACACCTATCGCGATGGTGTCCGCGACAGCAATTGAAGTCCGTCGTTCAACTTTCCGAGGGACTTGGCTCAATGCTTCTCAACGATTCCCGAAGATAGCCGAGCAGGTCCGCAAGATCCTGAGGACTCAAATTTTTATGCAAGTCCGCAGGCATCAAAGAAACGTCTGACGCGTTCATCTCGTCGATGTCTTTGCGCAAAATGGTCGTGCTTTTGCCCTCTTCTTGTCGCAGCGT
>JAYYJN010000292.1:0-5300 GCA_036146215.1 Planctomycetota bacterium | reverse complement strand
GGCCGTTGCCAAAATAGTTAACGATCCACCTTCTTCGACCTTTCGGGCGGAACCGAAAAAACGTTTTGGCTTTTGCATTGCATTCGCATCAATACCACCTGACAGAATTTTTCCCGAACTTGGGCATTCGCCGTTCCAGGCGCGTGCCAACCGAGTGATTGAATCGAGAAAAATAATGACATCATGCCCGAATTCTGTCATCCGCTTTGCCTTTGCGAGAACCATCTCTGAAACGTGGACGTGGCGGGATGCTGCCTCGTCAAAAGTCGAACTGATGACTTCGCAGTTTCTTCCACCGACTTGGCGCTCCATATCGGTAACTTCCTCCGGTCGCTCATCAATCAGCAGCATGATGACGTAGGCATCGGGGTAATTGGCTAACACTGATTTCGCCATTTTTTGCAGTAAGATTGTCTTACCCGCGCGGGGTGGACTCACAATCAATCCCCGTTGACCAAATCCAACCGGTGTGATCAGGTCACAGATCCGTGTAGAAAGTTCACCAGGATCAGTTTCAAAAACGATACGCTGCTCCGGATGCAATGGCGTCAGTTCATCAAAGTCGATCGTTTTCGCCATCAGGTTCGGATCCTGATAATTGATTGCCTCGACGCGTAGCAATGCAAAATATCTTTCGTTTTCTTTTGGTGGACGAATCTGACCGGAAACGGTCGTCCCTGTGCGGAGGCCGAAGCGACGAATTTGGCTCGGCGACACGTAAATATCATCTGGACATGATAGATAATGATAATCAGGGCTTCGCAAGAAACCGAAACCGTCCGGAAGAATCTCAAGCGTGCCCTCCCCATACATCAGTCCGTTGAGTTTAACTTGTTCCTTGAGGATACGAAAAATAAGATCCTGTTTGCTGAGGCCCACCGCATCGGTGATATTACAACTTTTCGCCTGTTCAAGAAGATCTCCTGAACTCATCTGTTGCAGTTGGGCGATGTGGATTTCATCGTTAACTTTGGGAGTCACATTATCACTTGTCTCTTCGCGGAGTTGATCAATCTCAACCGCTATCTCTTCCGCGAGAGAAACCGGTTCTTCCTGAATATCGGTAGTCACTTCAGGGACCATTCTTACCTCGTCTGAGGATGGAGCATCGCCTGATCCGGGGGACGTCTTTGGTGTGTCTGAGTTTTTTACTTTCGACTTACTGCGGGAGTTGCTCATCAGCATTCGCTCCTCTCAATAACTGCGCGGCACACGTGCCCTTGCATACGGAAATGGGCGAGCGGATCACCCCCATCAACGAATGACGTGTGTCCGCGAATCGCTTCAAGAACGATTCACGTCAAGGAAAAGTCAAAAAAGGATAGGAACTGTCACGGGGTTGTCAGACAAGACAAGGCGAAAACCCGTCAACGCCCCTAGTCTCTCATTTCTGACCCACAAAGGGAATCCCACGCGGTTGAAATTTCTTTGCGGAGTGAGTCGAGGGATCCATTGTTACAAATCACGATATCTGCAGCGGAACGTTTTTCTTCGAGGGAGTGCTGATGCGATTCACGGCGAAAAAGCTCCTGTTTTGTCCAGTGTCGCATCGCCGCAAATTTTTCCCGAACCTCTGCTGAAGCATCGATAAATACGATATTTTTGCACATCGAATCCCAACCGGCCTCCAATAGCAGTGCTGCGTCCATGACAACTACCCCCGCTCCAGTCGCCTGAAGCCGATCGATCTCGGTAAGCACGCGATTTTTGATGTACGGATGTGTTACTTGTTCGAGGAAATCCAATGCATCTCGATTTCCATCGTCGGAAAAAACAGTCATCGCCAGTTGCCGCCGGTCGATTTCCCCGCTGGAACTGATGACATCACTGCCCCAGCGTTTGGCGATCATTTGAATGATTTCCGGATCGCGCAATGCCTCGTGTCCGATTTCATCCGCACTGATGACGCTTGCCCCGTGCTCGCGGAATATCTCAGCCACAGTACTTTTACCGCTGGCAACACCTCCGACGATTCCCACAATTTTCATCGATCAAAACTCTGATTTTTGATTTGTTTTTGAGAAATGAGAGTCATGGCCACCCATGAAAAATTAGAACCAGGGTTTTTTTTCAATTGCATAAGTTTGGTAGAAGTCTTCGTCGGTTTTTGACAAGTAAATGATGCCCTCGATCAAACCGATGACAGACATTACCAGACCACCCACTCCACAAGTGAGAATGCTTACGAGCAGCATGATAATTCCAGGGGTCGTCAATCCCAGAATGAGTTTGTGAATTCCCAGGCTGCCAATGAGAATTCCACAGACTCCTGCGGCTATTTTATTGTTCGAAAAATCTCGGATCGTCGGAAGGTTATTTGCGTCACCCGGTACGACCTGATCTTGATCGGACTCAGTCATCGTTCACCTCGCTAGGATCGATTAAAGATGTCACTTGCTGTAAATGCGGTGTGCGTGCGTTGACTGCCACTCGATGCTGCCTGATAGAAATCTATTTTAAGCTTTTGTCCCAGCAACCGAAACAGTCGATCGCTATCCCTCGTTTAAGTGGTGTTTTTCGCGATTGATTCGTATGAGGATGAAAATTTTCAGAATCAAATTTCTGCCCAGTTATTGCCACAGCGAACATCTACCTTTAGTGGCACTTTTAGTGATGCGACCGTTTCCATTTCGTTTCGAATCATTGTTTGCATCAACTCCAATTCATCGGGCGGGACCTCAAATACCAATTCATCATGTATCTGAAGTAACATATTTGATTCAAAATTTTCCCGATCCATCCGGCTTGTAATGTTGATCATCGATTGCTTCATCAGGTCAGCAGCAGACCCTTGAATCACAGTATTGATTGCCATCCGCTCGGCTAAATTACGTTGCCGTCCGGAACTTTCATCGCGGATTCCTTTAATTTCTCTGCGTCGTCCAAACAAAGTCGTCACGTAACCGTCCCTGCGGCAAGCCTCAAGCGTTTGGAGAAGAAACGTGTCAATTTGGGGGTAGCGGGCGAAATACGCATCGATAAAATCGGCCGCTTCATCCCGATCGATTTTCAATGCTTTGGCGAGTCCGAACGGACTCTGCCCATAGATGACACCGAAGTTCACAGCCTTAGCGCTGCGACGCATCTCTTTTGTGACATCCTCCAAGGCGACATTGTGGATTTGACTCGCAACGAGAGCGTGAATATCTTCGTCGCGGTCAAACGCTCCGATCAGTGCCGCATCTTCAGCGTAATGCGCTAAAACCCGCAGCTCAATCTGAGAGTAATCTGCACCCAACAAAGTCCATTTATCGTTTCCGGGAAGAAATGCTGATCGAATTGCTCGACCTTCCTCTGAACGAATCGGAATATTTTGCAGGTTTGGGTCACTGGAACTCAAACGTCCAGTAGCGGCCACAACTTGGTTGAAGGACGCGTGCACTCGACCAGTCTTTGGGTTGACAAGTTCAGGAAGCGCGTCGACATAGGTGTTTTTTAACTTTGCGAATTGTCGATATTCAATGATCTTCTCTGGCAATTGATGGAATTCTGTAAGTTGTTCCAGCACATCCGCATCGGTGCTGGGCCCTGTTTTTGTTTTTTTTATAATGGGCAATTCTAGTTTTTCAAAAAGCACATGCGCGAGTTGTTTGGGAGACGCAATATTGAACTCGCCGGCGGCAAGCCGGTAGATTTCTGCTTCCAGATCCGCAAGCCGTTCACCGAATTGCTCACTTAAATCGTTTAAGCGTTCGATGTCCACGCGGATACCGTGGTATTCCATGTCGGCAAGGATCGCAACCAATGGCATTTCCAGTTTCTCGAAAAGACTATCCAGTTGGTTTTCAAGTAAACGGTCTTGAAGGATCGGTTTCAAGCGTAAAGGGATATCCGCATCTTCTGCTGCGTATTCTGTTATTTCGCTTAGCCCGACTTCGTCCATTTGACGCTGGTCTTTTCCTTTGCCGATTAGAGATTCAATTTTGATTGTCTCTATGCCGAGGTAATGCAATGCCAGGGCGTCCAGACTATGGCCTCGTCTACCCGCTTCCAAAAGATAGCTGGCGATCATCGTATCAAATGCAACGCCTGAGACCCTGATGCCCGCGTTTCGAAGCACCACCAGGTCGTATTTCAGATTTTGTCCGACTTTTGCAATCGACTGACGTTCAAGCAGGGGTTTCAAGCAATTCAATGCAGCCTCTGGGTCGACTGTCTGTCGACTGTCGGGGCCACGCACGGGAACGTAGTAACCATGCTCCGTTTCAGAACTGATTGCGTAACCCACTATTTCGGCCTGCATTGGTTGCAAACTCGTTGTTTCGACGTCGATTGAAAGTTGCTCACATTGTTCCCAGACCGCCACGAGCTTTTGAAGTTTTTCCAGGCGATCGACACATACATAATCACACGTTTTTTGGGTCAACGACTCTTTTTCAGGATTCAATTCGTGGAGGTGGGGTGTAAGGCTTCGGAAACCAAATGCATGGAACAGACTCAGGCTTTCCTCAACGTTCGGAGCACAAACCTTAGCGGCTGACCAATCCACGTCGAGGGGAACGTCTCCAGCTAGCCTTACGAGATTTCGACTGAGCAGTGCTTCTTCCTTACCTGCTTCAAGATACGATTTTTTTGCACCCGAGATTTCTTCGATTTGCGAATAGATCGCTTCGAGAGAATCGTATTGCTGCAGAAGTGAAGCAGCTGTTTTCGGGCCGATACGGGCAACACCAGGGACGTTGTCGACAGAGTCGCCGACCAAAGATTGGAAGTCGACGACTTGATTCGGACGAATGCCCCAATCTTTGTTCAGGTGGTGCGCATCGTAAATAGTGTGTTTGCGGATATTGTAGATCTTGACCCGGTCGGTTATCAGTTGCCTGCAATCTTTGTCGCTCGTTACGAGAAAACATTCGGCACCAAGATGATCCGCCTGATGTGCTACGGTGGCCAAGATATCGTCGGCTTCAAACGCATCGACCTCGAGAATGGGGATCTGAAATGCTTCAGCAATCTGTCGGATGCCTGGAAATTGGATCGAAAGTTCATCGGGCATTTCACCGCGATCCGCCTTGTATTCGGGGTAGATATCATGACGAAAGGTTGGGCCCGGTCGATCGAAGGCACAAAAAAGATAATCGGGTTTTTTTTCCCGGAGTAAAAATAATAGATCTCGTGTAAAACCAAAAATGGCGTTTACAGGTTCACCCTGTGGACTGGTCATTTCGCCGATCGCGTGAAAAACCTGGAAGATTAAAGAGTGCGAATCAACAATAAAGACTGTGCGCCCTTTAAGAGACGGGGCCTGTTTGTTTTCAGCATCATCAGAGGATCGTGATTTTTTTTCGGCCGTTGCTTCT
>JAYYJN010000291.1:0-9226 GCA_036146215.1 Planctomycetota bacterium | reverse complement strand
GAAACAGTAGGTTTCCAAAAACGGCACGACACTGTTTTCGAATCCTTTGGTATCGGGTCCCCGGGCTACCGAAACCTCGATGCCTACTACAATGATCGCTATTTGGTAGATAACTCTCATGGTTTGAATCGTAAAATGGGTGAAAGGAGAAAAAAAGGCGAATTTTTAGTAAGCTCGTTCTTGAAACATGGAAATTATCCGATTTGACGTTTGGGTTCTTCAGCAGGCTCTACCTGCAGGTGCTGGCAAAACTGGTTGTTCATACTATGTATATCATGCGCTAGTGCCCGAATCTGCCCAATTTTTTCAAAAGCAACAAATTAAAAGGTTTTTACAATGACGCGAATTCAAACTTTTCGGAACCGTTTTTCAGGTTGTATTGTCAATGGGTACGTGCGGATTGGATGCAATTTCATGGCTCTAGATGAAACCGTTTCGTCGTTCATCGAGAGGTATTCTCCTACTGCAGAACCTGCAGGTTGTTTCGTTTTCCACGGATGCCTCATCCACTTAGTTCTTCACCGGCAGATACTGAACGGCGTCGAGTATGACGAACCCGTGGCTGCCGCGATTGTTGACATAGACAGAGCCCTTGTCTTTGAAATCGAATTCGCCAAGCGAATGGAACAAACTGTTGGTGGACGAAGCCTTGCGCAAATCCAGCGTACGATTCGTTTCACCGCCCGCATGGGTAACAACAACCTTCAACCCCTTGGCTCGATCCGGTCGGGCCGCGCAGGCGAGCCGCACTTCGTACCGACCAGGCGTCAGTTCGGCGTCGAACCACGCCCAACGTGCGCCTTTGCCGCCGTTTTGGTCGTGCAAGTAGCCGCCACCCACGTAGGGCTTTTCCTTATTGTCATGACGCCAACTGCCGCGGACTCGCGCGTCCTCGTCATCGACCACGATTCCCGCTAGATCTTTTATCTTGCGGTCCGGCTTCAGCAGGTCGGACTCGGGCAGATCGAGGTTTTGCCCGTCAGCCCGGAGTTGACGCGCCAGCTCAGCATAGGGAAGCGCCTGGATGGAGCATTTGTCGTCAATAGAGAGAACCGCGGCCGTACCTGCCGACTGGCCCAGGATCATAAACACTGGTTCCATGCGTATCGAACCAAACGCAATATGCGAAGCGGACAGGCAAACCGGCACGAGTAGGTTCTCTGCTTCACCCTTCCGCGGCACGATGGCGCGATAACTAATGAGGTACGATCCACGGGGAGAACCCTCCACGTTGCCCTCGTTCTTGACCGTGCCTTCCGCCGTGACGTAGCGGCCGGTATTGTGTGAGTCCATGTTGTAGTTACCCATACCCACGGGATCATTGGCCACAACGCGTCGGCGACAGTCGTGTTCCGTCACCACGTAATCGGCGACCATGCGTCTTGCTTCGCGCACGTAGATTTGATGCGGCCAATTGCCGTTGTCGACAAATTCGTCCTTCGCCAAGCCCCAGCGCGAAACCTCCTTGCGAACCCTGACTGGGACGCGGGGATGGTTTGCCAGTGTCCACATCAGGCCCTTCTGGTAGATTTCGTGTTCCTTGATGATATGCTCGCGCTCGGCGTAACCGGCCTCCGGATAGGCGTAGTTTGCGCCGATAAAGTCCGTGGAAAAGCCACCCCGATTGTTTGTATCGGTTTTCCGGTTGGGCATCATGGTCGGGAACAGGGGGACGCCGGTTTGGCCTGCGGCAAAATTGCGAAACAGCAGTTCGTATCGCGCTTCGTCGTAGCCGACCGGCTTGGTAAAGGGAATGCGGTTTTCCGGTACATCCGTTAGGCACATGCGGAAGTTGTAAGCCTGGACACGCTTGTCTCCGCTGCCGTCGGGACCGGGTTTGGGCCCGATTCCGGGCAGCAGACCGCTGTTCGGGTCGCCCGGCTTATTCCAGGGATCGATACCGTCGCCAAGTTGGTGGTGGTGGGCAAGGGCTGCCTGCACTCCGTTGAGGGTCTCGTTGTAAAGAGAATTCGCCTCCCGACCGATGGTGTATCTGACGCCGGCACCGGGAAGCAGATCGCCTTCGTAGCTGGCATCGATGAACATGGCGCCTTTGAAAGTCTTCCCACTTTCAGTACGTAATGCGGTGATCCGTCGCCCTTGCATGACCACGCCTGACTTGAGATCGAGCCGCTCGCCTCGGACGACCATCGCGCCGCTCTCCTTCGCGAATTGGTCGAAGAGTTTCTCCGCGACATGCGGTTCGAAATAGAACATCCCATCGGCATCGGCTTTGTATGCCTTGTATCGTTGGCGATCTTCATAGATCCAACTTTCATCGCGGTCGTAGTGTTGCTTCAAACGCTTGTAAAATTCCCGGGCCAAACCACCGATGACTCTTGTGTCGTCGGCGTCGGTTCGGCCCAGGCCACTGGAACTCAAACCACCAAGATGATGACCAGGTTCGATCAACACGCAGCTCTTGCCCATGCGCCGCACCTGCACGGCCGCCATGACACCCGCCGACGTGCCGCCATAGATCACCACGTCCGCTTCCCTCGCGGTTGGCTCCGCCGCTGAGCAATGCTCAAGTGGAAAGGTGTAGACGCAAAGTATTGCAGCAGTGAGGATATGAAAGTGGTTCAGGTTCATGCTATCTTGATGGATAGTTCAGTTTTCGGAAACGACGTTGATCGATTGGTAGATGGTTCCGATCATCTCTGTGTCATTCCAGCGATCGTCGTTGTTGTATTTTTTGGCCCACGCCTCCTTGGGATCGGCATCCTGACCGAGGGCGAGGACGGGAATGGCGAAAAGTAAGACGAGGCGAGCAATCATGATATCAGCTTGCGGAGTTCCGGCAGGTGTTTCGGAATCGCAGTGTAGGGATCCTCGTCCTCCTCGTATTCGAAAATCAGGTAACCGCGGTAGTTGGCCTCACGAAGAATTTTCACCAGCCGGGCATAATCGGCCGGGGTGTCTTCACCATTCACCTTGGTCATCACCTTGACCTGAGCCGTCACGGCATAGGGTGCGATACGTTCAAGTTGGGCGTAGGGATCGGGACTCGGACTGAGATTCGCTGAATCCCAGATCACGCCGAGCCATTTCGAATCAATGGCTTTCAGAATGCGCAGCAGGTAATCGATGTTCTTGACGAAGTCGTGATTTTCCAGCCCCAGCATCACCCCCCGTTTTTCGGCGTAAGCCAGAGCCTCGTTCAGGTTGGCGATCACGTTTTCAATAATCTTCTCGTCGCTCACGCCTTTCGGCAGCCCTCTCGCGGCAAACACACGCACGACCGGGGCTCCAAGCTCCGCGAAGTGGTCGATCCAGGTGCGGAAGTATTTCATGTGGCCCAGGTTTTCATCGGAACCTGGCGGAAAGGCGAAGTTGTTGCCCATCGCTGCTCCGGTGATGTCGAGACCGAGAAGATGCGCCTGGCGCTTCAAAGCGTGGATTTCGCGCTTTTCCAGCGGTTCTGGAAAAAAGTAGCTCGTGATTTCCGCGCCTTCGAGACCGAGACCGGCGCAGTAGTCCAGAAAGTCGGCCATCTCTAGTTCACCGTTTTCGGTCTGCTTGCCCCACCACCATTTCATGTGACGCTTCAGAGAGTAAGTGGTCAACCCAAGGCCGGAGAATTTTGCAGCATCACGGGAAAACGGTTCAATCGCGTGAGCCGTTGATGCCAGGGCTGCGGTGCTCAGGAAGGTTCTTCGTTTCACATTCATTCGTTCTTGTGAGGTCATATCCGCATCAACCCATCCAACTCGCCGTTGCTAGGAGGCGAGGAGAGGGAGGCCCGGCAGGGTGAAATACAGGATGGTTAGTGCGGTGTATGCAACCCGGAGTGTCGTTTTCATCATATCATATTTCATGGTTTGGTTCTCTGAATGAATTGAAAATTCCTTATTGAGCCGTCACGTCATAACAGCGGATGTGTAATATGATGGTGGTTATGATAATTTTCATAGGCCTGTAGATTGCCTTTTCAAAAAGAGGTGTCTCCAGCCCTTTTCGGAAGACCTCTGGTGAAAGCGATGATCGTTTTGCCACGGGCAGGATGCACTGCGACAGTCCTGCCCATCACGAGTGCATGCTTAACCGAAGCCTGTAGGCCATCCACCATCACAGCTGCATCGCCGGCCACACGAATGGTTTCGCTGAACGATTTTCCTTGATAGTCTTTGCCTTCGACAACCATCGAGGCGCCATCAAATGACTTGATCACTCCGCGGACCGCATCGTCGAACGAAGATACAAACATGCGGTGAGGCTGAGGCGAATTCCCATAGGCTCCAAGCACAGCTCGTCTTCCTGATCTGAATGCAATATTGGGCGGACAGATTTTGCCATCCATGACCCAGACGCACTTGCCGCTGGTGGTGACATTCTCCCTCACCGTCACGGTGAAGCCGGCCCGCTTCAGAGCCTTGGCCAATGTCTCAACATGGGTTTTCGCCTCCGGCAATGGACGCTCGCCATAGTCCGAGTTAGCAATCAGCAGCGCCACACGATCCTGAGCGAGTGAGATGCTGTGTATCGCCAGCAGGCTGGTGAACACAAGCGTCAGGATGTTGAGTTGAAGGATCATTCGAGCCTAGCTCCACATTGCGAACCTCGGCTAAGCATATCCTTTGTTCCCCGAGCACGTTGCGTTGGCCTTGTTATGGAGCGATCCGCCACCGCCAATGTGTTCGTTGTTTTTTACCGTTACATTTTTGGATGGTGACCCTTGAACCAGTATCCCGTTGCTGCGGGTACGGTTATTGATAATGGAAACGTTGCGAATCGGAGCCGGACCGCTGTTACGATCCGAAACGACATAGATATCTGCAATGTTGCTCGGAACGGAAATATCATTTCCTTCGATGTGCAGCCCGTCAATCAACCCGCATTTATAGATCGAAATATAGCTGTTGCCCCGGTTGCCTGTCAGGCGGGACCCACGGAGATCACTGTTGCAGTGGTCCTCGTGCATCAAACCCTCTCCGTCATTGATCAGGTAGCGGCGTTGGGCCGCCCAGTTTCGATGCACCTCAAAATCGTTATCTTCGACCGACCACCGCCACCCTCTCATCTGGATGGCACGGTTATCGTTGGTTGAAGAACCGCTCGTCGCGCTCTGCCCGGTGGTCGTCGGACGCCATATATCCTTTGGAATTCGAATCACGTTGTTGCGGCAAATCGTTCCGTCGCCGGTAAACGCGATGGGCGTCCTGCCGGTTTGAAACAGGTAGTTGTCGCAGATTACAATGCCCTTGCGAAATCCCCAGGGATGCGTTTCCGGGGTTCCGTCATTTCCACTTCCTCCCGCACCACCGATGCAGTATTCCGAAACATACATCCCGGGCCGGTTGTCGTAATCGAAAACCACATCATATCGGTCAGCACTTCCACGATTTGGCTTGAGGATAAAATCCTTCATCGTGAAATTGTCGTCTCCACTTTTTGCGAGCCGGTTATTGGCCACGAGGATATTCTCTGATCCCTTCACATCGATCGCGGCGTGATGCCGGCTGGTGAATCGCTGCCAGGGCTTTTGCCCGATCGATGCCTTGGGAATGGCAGGGTCGGCCACCGCGCAATTTCTCAGCAGGCACCCGAACACGATCCGGTTTCCTCCACACGTGTGATCCGCATCTTCTTCGAAGCGAATGTGCCCCCGATTGATGGACACGTTCACCACCCCGCAATGGGAAGCACGGCGCGGATCATCCAAATGGATACCCTTGAACGCTGTGTCGATCGGCGTCCCTTCGCCACTCAGTTTTGGTTTATATTCGGGGAATTCGAACTTCGTTGGCGGGGAATAGTTGTCATCGTGAGCGGTCTTTGCCCCCACGGGATCTTCTCCCCGGATGATGATTCCACTCTTCAGCCGAATGTGTTTCTCGAAATGGTAAACTCCTGCCGGGAAAAAAACGACACCTCCGCCCTTCCCGCTCAGTTCATCCTGGACTTTTAGCAATCGGTCATCCCAATACTTTCCAGCATCACCTGTCCGGGTGATGTCGATAACGTTCGCCCACTTCAAGTTCGCCGTCCATGCCAATCCCAGGTGGGCCGCAGGATCCTGATTTGGAGGAGCCGCCCAGAGTAAACCTGGCGGCAGAAAAATTCCTCCGGCACCCAGTGAACATCCCGTGGTAAGAATTTGGCGTCGTGATACGATTCTCATGGTTTACTCCAACTCACTATTTCATCAAACCGATTAACAGGCATCCGGACTGCGTGCCGCTTGATGCCCAATTTGCCTTCCGGGTTTTGCCTGCCAATGCCCCCGAAAAAGAGCCACTACCGGCGAGCACCACTCCCTGTTCTGTCACCGCCAGTCCCCATGGAACAAAGGTCGTCTCCGCATCGGTGAACAGACAGGTCGCAAAGTCGACGGCGTCGAGATTCGGCGACAATTGAATCAACGCTCCCTGCCCGCCTCCAGTCTGACCTTCCGGCCAGGCCTGCAACGCATCCTCTGAAGTCCAGGTCATGGCTCCACCCGAACCCGCGACGTAGACGTTCCCGTCTTTGCTGACCTTGACCCGCTTGAGGGCATTGCCCGCGAGTTTCGGATACGGTGGCGACTTGGGAATGCCGTGCGCGTGAAACGTGCCGTGCCGGTTGTTCTGGAAATACCATCCTTCCTGAATGTTCCCCGTTTTGGCATCCACCTTGCCCAGCCAACTGATCATGAGATTGCCGGTATCCCCAACCAGTTTGCCTTTGAACCGATACACATTGGATCCGTGTTGCTTGACCAGTGCATAAATCGAATCCGAGGCAGGATCATAGGTGAGGTCGATCGGTTTCTGGTCCGGCGTATGCACGCTGTCGCCGGCCTGGTAGAGATTGGTCGACCAGCGCAGTACGCCATCCGGAGAGTAGCGGGCGAGGAAGTAATCGAAAGCGGGGAAGGATTTGCCCTTGCGCAAATGGCCTTCCGGCTCGGGCTTCACTTTAGTGCCGGGTTTGCCAGGGTCAGGGACCGGTTTTTTCTTCCCGTGGTCATCGAGATCGAGCAGCGAATCCAGCTCGCTCTTTGGCTTCGGCACAGATGGTTTGGGGGCGACTCGTTTGTTGACACGAAAATCATATTGCAGGCAACTGCTGACCACGATGTCTCCGTCGGGGAGGACCTGTACTTCCCCGCCGATACGGAATCCCTTGAGCGAGAACTGGACCGGTCCCCAACCATCTTCCCTGCCGTCGTAATCAAAGCCGAATCCATCCTCAGACTGGTTCCTGGCTTTGGCGTAATAGGCAAGGTACTGCCCCTCCGCTTTCAATGGGTCCTGATTTGTATGAAGATAGACGCACCACGAACCATTGTCACCCCAGGGCTCGTTCCGGCCGGTTTCGCCATGCTTACGTAGAATGTAGTTCGAGGCAGCCCGCACCCGTGAGCCCGCGGTGAAGTAGACCCGCCCCTGTTTATCCACATCAAGTCCGGTCACTTCGCCTTGATTCGGTCCGGCCGGCGACATCCATAAGACGTTCTTTCCCCCCGCATCCAGCTTCGCCACTGCGCCGTCACTCTTGGACCAGTTCTCTTTCTTTGAATCACGTTCCGCCAGTCCCCCCAGGTGTTTTCCCCCGATCGCAATCGAGCCGTCCGGTCCCAGAGCGATACGGTTAGGTTGAATGCACCCAGCCGGGAACACCGAAAGCCAGTTGCGCTTCGACAAATCTCCCGAAAACTCGGCAACAAACCCACGCACGCCCGCGCCGTGATCTCCACTAAGGAGTGGATTCGCTCCGTTTACTTTTGCGGATTCGCCCAGCACGCCGCAGGCGACAATGGTTCCATCCGCCCGTGCGGTGATGTCCCGAATCACCGAACCCTCTCCCGGAGCAAAGCTCCCTCCCACCAATCCTGCATGAACCGGCGCCGAAATCAAACAACAGCCTAACACGACTGTCAGCATATAAATTTTTGTCGTCATCGATCTATTTATCTTGAGGTTGTAGTAGCGTGGGGCTGCGTGATTCGATAAGAATACGGACCTGATCCAGACCCGTTTCCTGGCCCGAAAACGCGACGCCCATTTGGTCTCCCTCCATCCGGATCACATCAAGAGCTTCGGAATCGCCTTCGAGACCCCTGCGAGTTTCGTCAGGGTAAGCCAACTCAGGTAGCCCAAGTATCGCGTCGCTCGATCTCAATTGATCGCCGCGTGCAATAACCCCAATGATCGGTCGGTCGAACTGAACCCCTCCGCCTGGCCCTTTTCCCAAGCGTACGCTGGGATTGAAGTGCATCAGGTAGCTATCCACGCGTGTGCCGGCCTCTAGAACTTTGACATGCGTGTCGTAGGCGGAATTGGTCCCCCTCTTGTGGCGATCGAACGTCACGTCTAGCGGTTGCTCCAACAACACATTCCTGCGCTCCAACACCAACGCTACCGAATCGGCTTCCGTGAACCCGAAGGACGATGGCGGGTCGGCAAACCAATGCACGGCCTCGGTCGTGCTGATGACTCCCGGGGTCAGCACAGGGGCGCCGAATCCTTCGTAGTCCGGTGCAACCCAGTTTTTTAGCTGACCTCGTGGGTTAAAATGCGCAGCCTGTGCCGTGGTGAGGGTTCGTTTCGCCTGAGACTTATCTTCGGATTCCACTTCCACTTCGCCTTCAAATACGTGAACGTCTGCCCCGGTCGCGCCAATCCGCACGCCAAACTGCGTACCGAGGTCGATCACATCCATGCCAGAAGTGGTGACCCGAAATCCGTGGGCATTGTCGGGCACATCAGCGAACAACTGGCCGTTGTTCAGCTCAATTTCCATCGCGCTCCGTAGAACGACATCAGTCTCGCCTTGCAAAACCACTCGCACGCCCGAAACGAGGCGTAGTTCCACGGAGCCCAATCCAAGTTGGAGCCGTCGGCCTCGATTCAATTTTTCACTGGGAGGACGTCCCTGCCACTGCGCTTTGGAAACCTCAACCAACTCGCCGATCTCGTTCGAACCGGCGAACCACACCCCAAAAAAAAGCGCCAGCACTGCCGCAGCCGCGGTAACGATCCACACGATTCGGCGAAAACGGAGGGATGACGCTGCAAGCGGTAATCCGATTGGCTCGTCATGCTCAGCAGGCTCGCGGTCTGTCCCCAACGTCCCCCGGGCTGACTTGCGCTCCAGGTCCTGATGAATCTGTTGGGTCTTCAAATAAAGAATCCGCGACTCGCGGTCTTCCTCCATCAAGCCCTCCAGTTCGGCAAATTCCGCCTCGTCGGCCAAACCGTCGGCCACGCGCTGGGCCAGATCTTCCACTCTCGATAAGTCACTC
>JAYYJN010000290.1:0-6968 GCA_036146215.1 Planctomycetota bacterium | reverse complement strand
CTTCCATTTCGCTACTGACAAATAAAATTGAAACACCTTTCTTGGCAAGCTCATCCATCAAACCATAAATCTCCTGTTTCGCACCGACATCAATGCCGCGGGTCGGCTCATCCAGAAGCAAAATACGGGGAGCAATAGACAACCACTTGCCAAGGACCACTTTTTGCTGGTTACCGCCCGACAAATACTGTACCACTTGGCCCGCGTCAGGCGTCTTGATTTTCAATCGTTCAATCATAGCCGACGTATCATCTGCCTCCTGCGCCGCATTGAGAAATCCTGCTTTTTTTTTGTGCTGCCGCAAACCTGCCAGGCCGATGTTCGCACGGACCGTCATCTCCAGGATAATGCCCTGCTGCTTCCGATCCTCCGGAACCAGGGCGATTCCCGCATCGATGGCATCGCGTGGACTGCGCAGCGAGACTTCCCTCCCATTGACCATCACCCTGCCAGAGAGTGCCGGTTGTACTCCGAAAAGGACTTCAAAAAGTTCGGTCCGACCAGCCCCGACCAGCCCTGCAACGCCAACAATCTCACGGGTACGGATGGAAAAATTCAAATAACACCCCGGATTCGCTGCCGTCTGAAGATCCTTTACTTCAAGCACCACATCACCCGTATCATGGGGCGAGCGGACATAAAACTGAGAGATATCGCGTCCCACCATCAATTGCACCATCCGGTCGTGATTCATTTCATCTCCCACCAGATCGCCCGCATTTTTCCCATCGCGAAACACGGTCACGCGATCGGCTAATTCCTGCACCTCTCCCAGTCGATGGGAAATATAAATCACACTTACACCGCGCTTGCGCAACTCTTTGACGACCTCCATCAGCCTTTCCGTTTCAAATTGCGAAAGACTGGATGTCGGCTCATCCATAATCAAGATCTGTGCATCGACCGACAACGCTCTGGCGATCTCGACGAGTTGCTGCTGCCCAATGGAAAGCGAATCGACAAGCGTATCGGGGGAAAGATCAAGTCCGACTAAGGTTAGCAATGACTGCGCTTCTTTATTAATTTTTGTTTTTTCAATCAAGCCATAGCGAAGTGGTTCACGACCCAGAAAAATATTATCTCCCACCGAGAGATTGCCTGATAAATTCAACTCTTGATGAATCAGTGCGATCCCATTGGCCTGAGCTGCCTGAACCGAATCGAGCCGGACGCACTGCCCGTTCACTTGAATGGCGCCCTCGTCGGGTGTTTGTACTCCCGCCAGAATTTTCATCAGAGTACTTTTGCCGGCACCGTTTTCACCGATCAGGGCAAGCACTTCGCCTTTGGCGAGCGATAGACAAACGTTGTCGAGCGCCGTCACACCGGGAAAACGTTTTGTGACGTTCTCCACGAGCAGCAGCGGAGAATTCTCAGAAACATTCATGGGTGGCCCGACCAGTTTGAGTTCGCCTATGATCCCATATCCAAGGCTTTCAACCTAAGGGGATTTATCACCCGCTTCTGAGGTGACCTCTGTCGTCTGTTTCGCATCTTCTGAGGACAAAAGTCGCTGCAGCTCCGCCTGAAATGCTTCCACATTATCATTACGGATCTGGCGGGCGGGAATGTAGAGAATTTTGTTTTCAGGAATCACCGATGTATCTCCCTGAGCGAGACCTGCCAGCACGCGAACTGATTCATAGCCGTATTTATAAGGATTCTGCACGACTGTTCCATAGATCTCTTTATTTTGAATACCCTGCAATGAGCGATCATGTTCATCAAACGCCACAATTTTTATTTTACCGACCTTCCCTGCCTCGCGGACGGCATCGAGCATCAGCGGCGGATTGTAGGCAAATAAACCAACCATGCATCCGAGGTCATCATATTTCGCAACGGCATCTTGGGCCTGTGCCTTCGCCTTGCCAAAATCGAAACCGTCGGTCCGCGTATCAAGGATCGTATACTTTTCGCCCTTAATTGCCCCGGCACTTGGCTCATCATAACGATTCTCGTCGGGTTCACGATCCATCAGTTCATCAATGAACCCTTGTCGCCGGAGTCGGGAATTGGCCTGGCCGAGTCGCCCGACAAAGATCATCACGCTTCCTCCCTCAGGCATTGCCTCCTTGACCAGTTCGCCACACATGCGCCCCGCCGTGTAGTTATCCATGCCGATATAGCACAATCGATCACTATCCGGGGCATCTGAATCATGGGTGATCATATTCGTTCGCTGTCCAATTTCAGTCAGCAAGTCTCCCTGGTTATCAGGGTCAATCGGACTTATGGCGATACCATCGATTCCTTGTGCCAATAAATCCTGGCAAATGCGTTTCTGATCTTCGACTCCGGTGGCCGGCATCTGAATATTGACATCCGCACCAAATTCCTGGGCTGCGTCTTTCGCCCCCTTTTCGGCGAAGGTCCAAAAGGAAGCTATTCCGTTCGTGATGTAAGCAACCTTCGGACGTTGGGTGGATTCCGTCTCGTTCGAGCGGTTCTGACTACAACCGACGATGAGAAAACAGAGAAATGCCATCGCCGCCTGGCGAACAATTCGTGATAGCGTGTTCGACATCAAAAAATCCCCTTTCGCTGCAGAAAATTGCCCGTGCACCAGCGGTGCGTTGTAACCTCGCGAAAAGCTTGATTTTAGGTGCGTTGGCAACCCTCAACAAGGGTTCACTACTGCGGCAACAGTTTGGCAGAAAGCTGATTTGTCATAACACGACTCAACTCTTACCGCTTCTGGAACCGAACTTATTTTTGAACAGTTGCGTCGAGTCGTCTATCTTGATCCCGCTAGCGAGGAAATCGCCACAGGAATTAAAGCAACTATGAAAATTCACCTTCCCCATAATCCAAATTCTCATACCAACAGACACGAAACGGTCGCCCCGGGATCCGTGTTGGGCGATTGGCAATTGGATCGGCAGATTCCAACAAAGGGATGTGAGCAGCGTCTGCTTCAATATCGAGCAGCACCCGAGGGAACGCCCACCAACTTTGACTATCTGCTGCATACACCTGCCGACCCGGAGTCGGAATCAGCTTTCTCCCTGTTGCAACGCGAGCATCACATTAGCCAGCAATTCAGCAACCCGCATTTGCTACCGGTACTCGACGTTCATCTTGAAACCACTCCTTATTTCATTGTAACCCCGCACCTTCCCGGTAGCACCTTGCGCGATGTGCTGCAGACACGAGGCAAGCTCGAACTTTATCATGCACTGTGGCTACTGCGACAAACCACTCAAGCAGTCGCGGCACTTCATTCGCACGGCTGGTCGATGCCAAGCCTCCGAACGGAAAATTTACAAATCGAACCCGACGGACATCTCACTTTATCGGAAGTTGGTCATGCCCGTCGGATAGAAAGCGACATAAATGCGTCGGTCCAAATCCACGCTGATACATGTCGCCTTGCCGGACTATTTATTGAAATGACAACCGGCGATCTCGCAGACATCTCCGGCAATTCGCAGGACAATTCAAGCAGATCGAGCATGCTGCCGGATGGATCGTTATCTTCGGTAATGGCTCTGCTAAGGGAGATGCTCAATCCACGTGCCGCGTGCGATAAACACTCGTTGCAATCTCTGGTGGAGCGACTGGTGCGCCTTGAAATTAATCTGTTAGCACGACCCGCATAGCGATCTCAATAGGTATCGCCCCGTTTGCGGATATGCACCATAGGTTTCGACTCACTGATCGAATTCCCATCGACCACCTCGGCGACAACGATCAAGTGATCGCCCGACTCGGTGCAGTTTTTCGGCACGCATACAAAATGGCCCACTACACCCTCTTGCAGCAGAACAGCACCGGACTCATGCCGGGAACAAACAAGATCCTCAAATGCGGGCGCGCCCAAATCGAATCCTCTGCCGAAATGACCGAGTAGTTTCTTCCCCTCTTCCGCCACCACATTGATTGCGAAAAACGATCCCTCTCGAAGCCATTCCGCGAGATAGCGACTTTTATTAACAGCGACGGTGACCATTGGAGGATCAAATCCGGCCTGCATTACCCAACTGGCAAGCATGCCTGTCGCATCATCTCCATGTTGAGCTGTGAGAATATAGATGCCACTCGGTACTTTTCCGAGAATGGAAGAAAACGCAGGTCCTGGAGCATCCGAATCCATAAGAAATACTTTCTGCAAGGAAACTAAATGGAATTTACTTTTTCAGACTGCGGCCGACCTTTGCTTCAACGCTTTCGACCTTGGACGTTAAACGACCGCTCGCTGAATGACGATAATCAAATTTAACGGAACAGGAAATACGATCACTATCACTTTGGAGTGCTTCAAAAGATTGTTTTAAAAGACCCAGAAGCGGCTCTAGCTCACCTTCAACTACCGTACCCATCGAATGCAGCCGGTAATCCAGTCCACTACGGTCTACTATCTCAACACAGCGGGCTACAAACTCACCAACGCTCTGGCCCTGGTCCATGGGTGTGATACTGAATTCCATCAAATACATGGTTGATTGACTCCAAAAATAATAATCATCCCCGTAATGGCCTGCTCTATTGACGCTGCGCGGGCCTCGGGTACGATAAATAGCGGAATTTGGCTGGGACACCGAATGTGTATCTCCCGCTGTTAACCATCATAATCGATTACCGATCGTCGAATCAGGAGGTTCCCTCGTGGGCTGCAGCGAGCGTCGTAAAGAAATTAACCGTCGGAGACACCGTAGAAAAAAGCTGGCCAAACTTTCGGCCCGTGCAGAGAAAGCAACGGTATCTGAAAAACAACACATCGCAATGAAAATCCGGGATCTGACGCCAGGCGCGCCAGTGATCATTGAACGCCTGGGTCTTGAGCAGCGTTAAAACGCCAAGCAGACCGAGTTCACCAGCAAGCCGCTAACAAGGGCGCTGGACTCAGCGATCGCTAGTGGGGATCAGTGGTCGGCTTGCTCGATTCTTGGAAGACAAAATCGCCATCTACATAGTCGATCGTGATCTCTGATCCCTCACCCAACGCCCCCTTTAGGATTTCGGTTGCCAGCGGATTCTCGATTCGCTGCTGAATGACCCGTCGAAGTGGTCGGGCCCCGAATGCCGGATCGTATCCTTCGGCTGCAAGATGTTTTTTGGCATCCTCGGTGAGCTTCAAATCAAGATGCTGACTGGCGAGGCGTTTCTGCAAAAGTGCGATTTGCAGATCGACAATTTTCTGAATGTCTTCCCTGCGGAGCGGGTGAAACACAATCGTTTCATCGATCCGATTCAAAAATTCAGGAAGGAAGTGGGCACGTAAAGACTCATTGACAGCCTCCCGAATCTCGTCATCTCCACCGCCACGCTGACCGATTTCCTGAATCATCTGGCTACCCACATTGCTTGTCATAATGACCAGCGTGTTGGTGAAATCGACCGTATGACCCTGATTATCGGTTAATCGCCCGTCATCGAGAACCTGAAGGAGGATGTTAAATACATCGCGATGCGCTTTTTCAATTTCATCAAGCAACACCACACAATAGGGTCGACGGCGTACCGCTTCGGTGAGTGCTCCACCTTCCTCATAGCCGACATAGCCGGGCGGTGCTCCAATCAAGCGACTCACAGCATGCCGCTCCATATATTCGCTCATATCAATCCGAACCATTGCCGATTCATCGTCAAATAAAATTTCGGCAAGCGCTTTGCATAGCTCAGTCTTACCAACACCTGTAGGACCAAGCATCAGGAAAGAACCAATCGGACGATTCGGATCCTGCAACCCTGAGCGACTTCGGCGCACGGCATTGGCAACAGCCTCTACCGCCTCCTCCTGACCGATTACACGTTGATGAATTCTTTCCTCCATCACCAGTAATTTAGCTCGTTCGGTCTCCATCATGCGATTAACCGGAATGCCGGTCCACGCTGACACGACGCGAGCAATTTCATCTTCTGTAACCTCCTGCCGTAACAGCCGCTTGCTCTCGTCGGCGGAAGTGTCACTTGCTTCGGGCGAAGAAATTTGTGCTTTTTCCAGATCCTCCAGTCGTTTCTGCAGGTCCTTCTTTTTCACTTACACCTCGTACAGCCGCTGATAGTCTTGCTCAGACGGCGCCGCCCCAGAGGCAGAGACTTCTTTGATTTCTGCGCCGATTCTTTCAAACTCCTGCTTGCGCTTGACCAATTCCTCACGGACCTGTTGCACGTTACCAAGTCCTGACTTCTCGGCCTCCCATTGCTCCCGCAGGCTGGCCCGCTTTCGTCGCAGGGAGTCCATCTCTTCTTCGATCTCGGCCAGCTTCTCCTTGGCATGGCTTTCAGTCTCTTCCGCAAGTTGCCGTTGGGAGAGTTCAAACTGTGTGAGACGACGTTGCACTTCGTCAATCTCTTGAGGCACACTCTCCAGTTCCATCGCTAAACGACTTGCCGCTTCGTCCACTAAGTCGATTGCCTTGTCTGGAAGAAATCGATCGGTGATGTAGCGATTAGAGAGTTCTGCAGCCGCAACCAGCGCCGAGTCTTTGATTTTGACGCCCTTATGGTGTGCCTCATAACGCGGTTTGAGTCCACGAAGAATGGCGATCGTATCCTCGACCGACGGTTCCCCGACAAACACAGGCTGAAATCTTCGCTCCAACGCTGCGTCTTTCTCGATGTATTTGCGGTACTCATCGAGTGTGGTTGCACCGATACATCGCAAATCACCGCGGGCCAATGCTGGCTTGAGCAAGTTTGCCGCATCGCTGCCCCCTTCCGCTGCGCCCGCGCCGACAACGGTATGCAGTTCATCAATAAACAAAATGACTCCACCCGCTGCGTCTTGCACCTCTCGCAGGACTGCTTTCAATCGCTCTTCAAATTCTCCGCGGAATTTAGTGCCCGCAATAAGCGCCCCCATATCCAGAGCTACCACGCGCTTGTTTTTTAAACTTTGTGGCACATCGGCTTGTACAATCCGGACCGCCAACCCCTCCGCAATCGCCGTTTTACCCACACCGGGTTCACCAATGAGGACCGGATTATTCTTGGTTCTGCGTGAGAGAACCTGAATCACACGG
>JAYYJN010000289.1:0-12665 GCA_036146215.1 Planctomycetota bacterium | reverse complement strand
CTGACAATCTGCGGCTCGAACGCTGCACATTAACCATCCGAAATGCAGCGGAAGATTTTTCGGCCATGTATCGGGACGTAAGCTTTTTTAATATCAAGATGCCACCCGGGAGAGAATTTTCTCAACCGCTTGATTCGGAGGCTAAAGTACCCCGGATTGAGATTGAATTGCGAAACTGTATTGCTCGAGGCGAAGCCGTTTTCCTCCGCGGCGATGCCTTAAATTCGGCAGATATTCAGTGGGAAAATGGCCTAATTGCAACCACCGAGAGATTCGTGCAGATCGATGGGCAATCCGCATCGATGCCTGAGGACCAGCAACTGACCATTGATCTCAAACATGTCACTGCCCTAACGGAAAGTGGCTTTTGCTTTATGGAGAGCAGTAGCGACCAACGGCGTTTGACGCAGGTACAAATCGATTGCACAGACAGCATCTTAATCACACAAAATGCCCCTTTGATTGAGCAGGTGGGACCACAGACGGAAGAGGAATTCCGGAAATTAATCAAATGGAATGCAGATCGATGTTTTTATGAGAACTTTGATATCTTTTGGAAAATCGATAGCTTGCAAAACAGGGACATAAACACTTGGGGGTGGAATCAATGGCTCACCTTTTGGGAACCGGCAGGCGAGCGAAGTGAGCGACCCGAAGCAGTGCTTTGGGTTCGTCGCTCACGCGATCTTCTCGCAACTTCAAATCATCAGCCTTCCGACTATCTGCTCTTGCCGAACGAAGATAACCCTGCTCGCAATGCTGCAACCGACGGGGTATCCGACGCAGGATTTCAGTTTCCAGCATTGCCGGAAACACCAGTCATTCGCGAAGAAATCACGACCCCGGATTGGTCTCCGGCGGACGATCTGCCAATACGGGAACAATGAGCAGCGATATGACGGTTGACATGTCATTCTAATTCGGTCTAATAATTTAACTGCGTTTCTTTAATTGCCTATCGGTTTGCATCGATTCCCTTCAAACCGATCGAACGAAAAAACGAGACGTAGACGCTGCCTGCTTTGGACGGCAGCTACCCCTACCTTTAAGCAAATCTGCTTTACTTAAGAGGAATGAAATCAAATGCAAAAGTTTGCCGCCGCCCTTTTAACCATTTTGATAACTCAAGGTTTCTACGGCCTAGAACAACAGCGTGCATTCGCACTGCCGGACTACAAGAAGGAATTTTTCAATCTCTACGTAGACAAGAGCGCCACAGACCCGAACGCGAAGGCTTTTGCGGAGGCAGCAAATTCGAAAGCAGGCAAATGTTATATCTGCCATGTAAATGTCAAAACTCTTGACGAAAAAAAACTCAAGTCAAAGTCTGTCCGCAATAACTACGGCAAGGCAATTACCGAGTTCATCTCCAAAGACGACTTCAAAGAAATGAAGAAGGCCGACAAAGAAAAAGCAATGACGGCACTTCGAGAAGCCCTTGAGAAGACCGGCGAGTTAAAAGCCGATCCCAACGACTCAGGATCGCCAACCTTCGATGAGTTGATCGCCTCTGGTAAGCTGCCGGGCAATGGAAAACCGGACCCTGAGGATTTAGAAAAGGCAAAGGCTGCACGCGATGCCAAAGCTAATTAAGCGACTGGCAACTCCACGATTGGAAACTCTTGAATCACGCAAGAATTAATCTGCCGTGACCCCAGCAGTAGTCCCAGGCTCGTCTACCGTGCATTCGATTGCTTGAATGAGGTGCCTTCGAGTAGAAGGAGAGTACTCCATATCGAACCAGACAATCTTGCCAGCCTTATCGACGAGGTAAGTCCGCGGAAGATAACGTGTCGCAACCTTCGCTAGCGCTTCACCCTTAGGGTCCATGAGTACCGTTTCAGAAAATGCGGTCTCTTCGGTTACCTTGCGGATTTCTTCAGCCGACTGCCCGTAATTGATCGAAACCACTTCGACTCCACGATCTTTGAAAGGACCCACTATCTCCGGTCCTGTATCCTGCAGCTGTTGTAATGCTGCGGGCGACTCGCCTGACCAGAAACAGACCACCGTCACCCGGTCACCGAGCAGGGCGTGCAATGAATGCGATTTACCGTCCGCATCCGTGAGTTGCATCTCCGGTAGCAGATCACCCTGCTTAACCAAGGATGCGGATTGATGCTGCTCCGAAAGGTGCACCAGCGGGACTGTAGGTCGCGCGTCTACTACTGCCTCCGGTTCTTGCTCAATGACACGTCCCACAATGGTTGTCTCCGATTTAAGTGGGCTAGGAGAAATCGCTTTTTGAACGGGTGCACCGCCCTGCTCGCTACCACATCCGAGCGCTGTAAACACAGATGTCAGCGCCAACATAACCAACGTTTTTTTCAGTCCCTGAAAAAAGGGGGGCTTGTCACTCAATGATATGTCTTTGGGCACCTTTGATTCCAACACGACTCGCTTCCTTTCGTGTACGCACATGTGCAAATTCTAGAGTAGGTTGCGGATTCCCTGAAGCCTTTCGGCAAGAACGCGCTTCGAGGTCAACCGTGTCACATAGTCTCCCCCAACACGCCAATTTGGTCAACGGCGAATCTTGATAGCCAACTCTTCCAATTGCCGAGAATCGACAGCCCCCGGCGCCGCGGTCATCAAGTCTGACGCACGCTGAGTCTTCGGAAATGCGATACAATCGCGGATATTTTCGAGTCCCGAGAAAAGCATCACCCAGCGGTCAATGCCTAGTGCGATGCCTCCGTGAGGTGGGGCACCAAACTGCAACGCCTCCAGCAAAAATCCGAATCGATCTGCGGCGGTTTGCTCATCAATTCCCAACAACTCAAAAACTTGCTGCTGTAGAGCCTGATCGTGAATCCGGATTGTTCCACCACCAGCCTCTGACCCGTTGATCACCAAGTCGTAAGCAATTGCCCGACATGCTCCGGGATCGGTTTGCAATCGTTCAACATCTTGCGGACGAGGCGCTGTAAAAGGATGGTGCATCGCGGTCCAACTCTTTTCGGTTTCATCATGCGCAAACATTGGAAATTCGACGACCCAGGAGAAATGCATCTGACCCGGTTCGTAAAGCTCTAACTCTTTCCCCAAACGCACGCGCAATCCGGAAAGCGCGCGCGAGCTGACTTCAAAGGAATCCGCAACCAAAAGCAGAAGATCGCCGGGTTGTGCATCAAACGATTTAGCGATCTCAGCAAGTTCATCCGCCTCGAAATTTTTAGCGATTGGTGACGAGAGATTTCCTTCTGACTCAACTTTAAACCACGCCAGTCCCTTCGCCCCGAAATCTTGAATGACGTATTCAGTCAGTTCATCGATTCCCTTACGGGAATAACGATCGCTTGCCCCTTTGGCATTGATTCCACGCACGCGACCTCCTGAATTCGCGACGCTCTGAAAGACGCGAAAACTGGTCTTGCCGGCCCACGCCGTGACATCGACGATTTCCATACCGAATCGCAAATCCGGTGCATCATGACCGTAACGCTCCATCGCCTCATCGTATGTCATCCTCGAAAGCGGCAGGGAGACATCAAGGCCCAAAATATCTTTTGCTAATTTTGCAACCAGCCCGTCAATGATTCCGATAACATCATCTGCCGTGACAAACGACATTTCAATATCGAGTTGCGTGAATTCCGGTTGTCGATCCGCACGCAAGTCCTCATCACGAAAACATCTCGCTACCTGAATGTAACGATCATATCCAGCGATCATTAAGATCTGTTTATAGAGTTGCGGGGATTGCGGGAGGGCATAAAAACTCCCCGGATGAACCCGACTCGGCACCAAATAGTCTCGAGCGCCCTCCGGCGTACTACGTCCTAGCACTGGGGTCTCTACATCGATGAAATCATGCTCGTCAAAATAGTCGCGCATCAGCTTGATCATCCGATGGCGCAACAGCATAGTCTGCTGCATACTTGGCCGTCTGAGATCGAGATAACGATGCTTCAACCTGAGATCTTCACCCGCAAGATCTCCTCCCGCCTCGGTCGCATCCAATTGAAACGGCGGCGTGAGACTCTGATTCAAGATCTCTACCGTCGTCGCCCGAATTTCAATAGCACCGGTCGGCAACTTTGGATTTTCGTTACCTTCCGGTCGCCGCGCTACACGACCTTCGATCCGGACGACGGTTTCTCCTCGTAATTTTCGTGCAAGTTGCATCACCTCTTCTGCTGTGTCGGGCCCGAATACCACCTGCGTCAGGCCATAGCGATCGCGCAGATCAATGAACAAGCCTCCACCATGGTCACGGTAAGTATCAACCCAACCACACAGGGCGACCTGTGTGTCTAGATCTGCTGCAGAGAGTTCACCGCAGTTATGCGTGCGTAACAAAAGAACCTCATTCCTCTCGTACTGCCACCGGCAATCGCAAATACAACTGCGTTACCGAGTAGCAAAATCAGTTTGTTAGTCTTCAAGTAGGCCTGCGTAGCGAGGCATTCTAAGACAAACCGCTCGTCCCGAAAAGCAGGAGTCCGCACAATCTCCGACAAACAGGGACGGGTCGTCGATGCTAGTCC
Organism: Planctomycetota bacterium; assembly: GCA_036146215.1. GTDB lineage: Bacteria > Planctomycetota > Planctomycetia > Pirellulales > UBA7805 > UBA7805. Next base: position 8,175 of record JAYYJN010000289.1, on the reverse strand, counting down.
TCCGGCGTGAAATTATCCTCTGATTCCCCGATTTTTACAATTTGCCGGGTCACCTGATCCATATCCATTGGTGGCGCTAGCGAAATCCGCTGGCATTCTCGGAGAGATCGCAACCAAATTAATTGTCGTCGAGCCAGTTGCCGGGTTCCGGCCTGTGTTCTCTGGATAGCAGACTCCAGATCGATTTCACCGCGGAGCAGTGCCCCGATCTGTCGGTATCCGACAGCCTGCATCGCAGTTCGGCCCAGAGTCTGATACTTTTCAAGTAAATGCCGAACTTCATCCACCCAGCCGACTCGAAACATCTCTTCCACCCGTGCGTTGATGCGACTGTGCAAGATTTCCCTTGGCCAGTCGAGGGCAATCACCTGTACTAAATTGCGATCAGCTTGGAGATCAAAATGCTTTTGCCCTGAGATAATCGACTTACCTGTTTTTTCGAAATATTCAAGCGCACGGATCACACGCCGCTGATCGTGCGGATGAATCCGAGCGGCGGCTTGTGGATCTTTTTTCTGTAGTTCCTCGTAGAGCGATTCGCCACCACGCGAAGCCGCCTCAGCCTCAAGTTGTGACCGCAAATTCCAATCGGCTTGCGGACCGTCGTCAAAACCGGTCAGCAGAGCCTTCAGGTAGAGAGGGGTGCCGCCAACAAATAAAATATTGCGTTTTTTTCTGCGAATCGATTCGATCGCTGCATGCGCGTCATGCAAATATTGCGAGATACTGAATTCTTCATCTGGTGTAACAACATCGATCAAATGATGCTCTACCCTAGCTCGTTCTTCAACCGATGGCTTCGCAGTACCGATATTCATCTCGCGGTATACGGCCATCGAATCCATTGAAATAATTTCCGCATTAATCTGTTTCGCAACCTCGACACCAACCGCTGACTTTCCGGATGCGGTGGGTCCAGTTAGAAACCAGACATCTTGAACGGGTGGAAATTGCATTGATGCAATGCCGCGAGGGGAGAAATACGATGACCGTGATCTTTGGATTCGGGTTCATCTTTTTCTCATTCGCCGACCGCCTCCAGGGATTCTTCGATCAAAAGTGAAAGGTCCTTAATCTTCTGGAGCGGTTCAAGCAGTAGCGGATCAACAAAAAATCGCACGCGTTTTACGTAGTCGTCAAATTGCTCCTCAGCTAAGGCACGAACGACCGGTGAGACCTGACCTAAATTCTGGAAACAATCATGCTTTGCAAAGAAAACGTCCAGGTCGAATTCGACCTCCCGGGAGGCAGGGGGCGCATCGAGCAGAACCTGAGAACCCACAACCTTTGTTCCCAGAACACGACTGACCTGCTCAGCTAGCTGATCGCCCACTGCAAGCAACCAGTTGTAGGGGCGTCCGGTCATCCGTCGATATAAATCGGCATCCTCAAATAAACTGAATTGCCGTAGACGTTTGTAAAGTCGCCGGCGTGGTCCGAACAATCCATCGAATAGTGGCGCTGCGACGGTTCCTGCCGCTGCAGACCGTAACTCGCGGGTCATGGCCGCTTCACTTGAGCGAAATAAGAGGTCGAGGTCCATTGATTCATAAACATGATAAAAACCCCGCTGCAACATCGCAGTTGCACATCGGACTGCATGATGCCAATAGACCTCACTGAACATCACATAGCGGGCAAACACCATCATCTCGGCCGCTGTCTTTCCCTTTTCCCCGATCGCCAGAGCAGTTCCGCCCGCATTGAGACAGAGACTTCCGATAAGCCGCTGGGCATCAAAGTTGCGACCGTAGGGAACGCCTGCGTGTAGACTGTCGCGAGGCAGATAATCCATCTTATCGATATCGATCGGTCCTGAGAGCATACTGGCCAGCACTTGATGGGATGGTTTCTGCGATTCGTTTGCTAGAAGTCGTGCCACATCTCGGGCGTGAATATCCCAGTCGCTGGCGAGCAACTGCCCAATTTCACCCTCCAGTAAAAAACTGCTGGCAAAAAATTCATGTCGCGGTACCCGAGGCAGTTGAATATCCTCAATCGCGTGACAGAAAGGCCAATGCCCCAAGTCGTGCAGCAGCGCGGTGACGATCAGCAACTTCGCATCGTTTGCATCAATCCGTTCGGCAAATCGCGGATCGTGGGCGAGTCGTTTTAGATACAGCAGTGCAAGCCGATAGACACCTAAGGAATGTTCAAACCGGGTGTGATTGGCCGCCGGGTAGACTAGACTCACCAAGCCCAACTGACTGATCTGCTTAAGCCGCTGAAATTCAGCCGTGTCAATAAGCCGACAAACGCGTGGTGTCACCGGCACATCGAGCTCTGCCGGTATTCGAATCAGGGAGCTTTTTGAATCAAGGAGTCGAATTTCGGGAATCTCAAGAATCGGCGACATTGCTAAGCCCCCAGTAGCGGAAGTCCCATTAGCAGGCCCAGAAGTGCCGTACCTCCTGCATAAAATGTGAAATGGAAAAAGCCACTTCCAAAATCAAGATCAAAGCATGCGAATGCAGCAGTCGCACCGCCGACGCCAAACGCAGGACCCAAGAAAGCCCACTTCCAGAATTCATTTTTCCATTCCGGAGGAACCAGAGTTACAAAACCAACCCAGCACAGCACATAAATACTGCAACAAATGGCCGTGCGAATCCACAACGCCCACCCGCGATATGGCTCCAGTTCATCGTTCTTGAGAAACCAGTATCCCGCAATAACAAATGGCGGGGCCAGTAGAAACACACCCACCGTTGCTATCGCTTGTCGCATCTCCATGGTCGCGATACCGCGGAGGATAAGCGCGAGCACCGGCAGAGCAACAATTCCCGCGCCGATTGCAATCCAGGCCCCTTTTCCGAGTTGCGTTTTCTCGCGAGCGATTGGCTTCAGCACCAATTCACCCGACTTTCCCCGAGGCCCCTGCCGGGTTTCCTCTGCCGAGTGAACTTTAACCTCCTCCTCTTTGAGAGGCACGCGGAGGATGGTCTTACACTTGGGGCAGGGTCCCTTTTTGCCAGCAAATTTATCACTGACCTTAAACCGCTGAAGACAATTCTGACAGACAACGATGATCGACATAGTTTTCAGCCGCGTAGATGCAATTCAGTGATTCACCCTCATCCGATTCATATGACGGCCTTCACTGGCCTGACATCTAACCAATCCTTACTACACAGAATCGGAAAGATCATCCTCGGTCAACATTGTGAACCCCTTACTTCCAAGCGTATCTTGCGCCATTTCTATATTGTCGACCATTAACGCTACTGCATCGCGATCCAGAATCGGATATGCCTGAACAATATTGACTTCCGCCTGCAACAGGGCCGTGCAAATCCGAAGCAGCGGTTGGGGTTCCTGAGGTAGCACCACACCGATCAAGTCGCTCTCAATCATCGCCAACCCCGCCCGCTCTAGTATCTCGCGACCTTGCTCCGGTCGACTCAACAAGAACCTCACGAAGGCACATTCCGATGAATCGCTGATCGAAAGCGCACAAATCCGGACATTACTGCCCTCAAACCGTCGAACAACTTCCAATAGTTGCCCCACGCGGTTTTCCAGAAAAACCGTAAATTGACGGATCGCCGGATAATCGCGACCACGCATGGTGGAAAACTCTGTTCCGGCGCCTTCTCCGGTGCTCATAGATTCGACTAAGCTGTTAGCGGATTTGGAATTGGATCCCTCCGAACTCGCCGCTCGGACCGGTACTATAAAGAATCGGGCATCGAGCGTCAACAAACCGAAGCAAGCACATGATCAACCAACATGAGACGGAAATTCGCGTCCGCTACAGCGAGACCGATGCGATGGGGCGTTTACACCATGCAAATTACCTCAGCTATTTCGAAATTGGTCGAACCGAACAATTAAGGGCTTTGGGGCAAACATACCGTGAATTTGAAGACTCGGGACTTTTTCTTGTCGTGACAAAGATTGCCGTGCAGTATCATCGGGGTGCTAAATATGATGATCTGTTGCAACTTAAAACCCGGACCATGCGGGTCACCCTGGTGCGGATTGATCACGAGTATGAACTATTCCATGACGATCTATTGATCGCCAAGGCAGCCAGTACACTGGCCTGTGTTGATCGCAATGGCCAGGTACAGCGGATTCCCGAATGGCTTTTAGTTGAATAATTGAACCTGCCGATGCCGATCCGGTCCATGGTAAGCGATCGGCGTCGGATTAAACCAATGCCTTAAAACCGATACTCGAGTCCTAGATTTAAGCCTTGGGCCCAGAAAGCCGCATCAGCGAATAGCGGCCTCGGGTCCCGCGGACCCAGGGGCGGTGTCGGCGGAGGATCAAACGGGCTGCTGCTGGGAAAATAATTCGGGTTCACACGAAAATCAATTTGTTCCCCTGGTCGGGCGACACGCATCCAATACAGAAACGAGTAGCCCAACGTCATCGTTAACCGATCCATGATCCGATATCCGAGTCGGGCATCGACCTGTGGCAAGATCGAAAATTCATCCCGCGTGAACGTACCGATGTTGGTACCTGCCAGTGCCAGCAGTCCGCCCGATTCGTTGAGTGGAGTGCCGCCGCTCGGAGTGGAAAGAGTATTACCATTGATTTGTGTTCGCTGCCGCACGCCCCCGAATGCGATTCGTGGCCTAAATTCGAAAGACCACCGACAGTGATGATGTGTGTAAAGTAGGCCGATTTCCGCACCGTTAAAATCATTGGTCGTGCGAAAGTGATCTTCCACATCAAACCGGTCACCTGAACCAAGAATTACATTTTCAAAAATCGAAAGTCGCTCCTGAAGCCTGGCATAACGATAACCGCATGTAAAATCGAGTCGGATATCGCCTCGCGGTAGGAATTGAAAAGACGCCGGTGCGTTGCGACACGGTCGAGCGCGACCCGGGCGTAAAAAACCTAACTGCCATCGCCATACGACACCACCGCTGTAAAGAGCACTGTCCGCGTCAATGGAAACTCCTCCCGATCGTGCAGAGGGAGTACCCGAGATTGCGACAACCTCGGAATTCTGACTTCCTGATGAACTGTCAAAAAAAGGACGGGCGATCAGAGGGATTCCGGCCGAAGAGATCGAGAATCGTTCACTGGGTCCGTTCAATCCCCACAAATCCGCGGCGATCCCCTGGGTATGTTCCGCGTTCCACCAGTGGCCAAATCGAATCCTGCCCCCTGAACCCGGCGACTGAAACAGGGCGGCGGTGGGGAACAGCACTCGGGTCGAAGTTTCTCCGATTCTTCCAAGATCCACGTCATTGCTCGTCGTGACAAGCGGAGGCGTATTTTTCATCCCCTTTATCCACCAATACAGGTACTCCGCATCGACCCACCACGCCTCGGGAGGTCCGACCGGTAGGTCGAACGTAGCCACCGAATCAAGCGGCATCACCTGCGGTTCGCCTTGTAGCGTGTCAAAGGTTTGCAGTGCAATATTTCCAGATTGACCGCTGACCGGATCGGAAGCGGACGCCGTGAGCAAATGGCCCGGCGTCCGCTGATAGGCCGGACGCCTCGCTGCATCGCTGCGACGCGGATCGACCCATTGCTGCGGCCAGTCGTTGAGCAGGTCAATCGTTGAATTCGATGGAACCTCCGCACTACTTAATCGCGACAGGACCAGCAGCAGCATGCTGGTCGCCAGCGCCAATGAGTACATCCTCTGGGGCCTTACCGTCATCAAGGAGATTTCCCGTTACACAGTTGGAAATAAAGCCGTACGGTCTGAATATCGAACCGTTAGAACCGGAATATCCGGAAAAACCGTTACTGTCCGAAAAAGCTTTCTAAATACCCCATTTTTACACTCGCGGTGTAAACCAGGGCAGATCAGATCAGGGCATTGCCGTCCGCGAGGAGTCGCGGGCGCGGATTCGGGATAATTCAGTGAGCGTGCGGACAATTTCGGTCGGATCCTGCGTCTGCTCATAGATGCTGCGCTGCCGCTCGGACCAACTCGGTCGCGACGCGATGTCGAGGCAGGCTTCCAGATAATCTTTACAGTCGAGCGACTCGGCTTCTGGTCGCAACCGACGCACCAGTTGACCGACCCGCTCCTTCGCGGAAAAAGATTCGTATGTGTAAGTGTCTACCAGACGTGCGTTTAGCCCATAGCGACACGCCCGCCATTTATTTTGCAGCACCATCATGGGGTGACAATCGTGCTGATACGCACCCTGATCAATATCGTCAGACAAGGCTTTGACCAAGCACTGAATAAGCGCGGTGATCGCCAGAGTATCTTGTAGATTGCCCGGCATGTCACACACGCGAACCTCGACGGTGCCAAAGTTGTGGTGCGGCCGGACATCCCACCAGATTTCGCGAATCGTATTAATGAATCCCGTATCTACCATATGATTCACAAGCCACACATACTCACTCCAGTTACGCATCAAGGTGGGCAAACCGGCTGTCGGCAAACCTTCCATGATCTTCGAACGATAGGAAGCCAAGCCCGTATCTCGTTGCTCCCAAAAGGGGCTACTGCAACTCAGTGCTAGAATCGTGGGCAAGTGGTGCATGATCCGATCGCAAACCATTACCGCTTTATCGCCCGTATCAACCCCCACGTGGACATGTAGACCAAAAGTGACAAGCCGTCTTGCCATATCTTGCAGTAAATCGACTAATCGCTGGTAGCGTTCATCTTCGGTAACTTGCTGTTCATCCCATCGCGAAAACGGGTGCGTTGCCCCCCACCACAATCTAAGTCCCATTTGATCAGCCACCGATTCAACCACTGAAATCTGATTTTTTAGTGATTCCTCTGCATCGGCTACCGTTTGGCAAACATCGGTGTTGACCTCGAGCACACACTGCATCAACTCAGGTTTAATCTGACCCGCCTCACCCGTCGAGTGAAGATTTTTCATCAGCGCACTCAACGAACTGCTGAGTTCCATCGTTTTCTCATCAACTAGACCGAGTTCTACCTCGACGCCGATCGTGTGGGCATCGTTTCCCCGAAATTCAATTTTGCTCATTCCGCCAACCCCCCTGCCATCGAGCGGCAATCATCAATTTTTTCAGGTTCAGACCAAAGCACAGCACTTCTTGCAAGAATTTTTGCCGCTATCACGATCGCCTCCTCGGCAATATCAAAATCGGAGGAATGCAAGTGTGTTTCGCGTTCTTCGGTCGCTGTTCCCAACCGGAACATCGCCCCCGGAATGCCCTTTAAATAGACCGAAAAATCCTCGCTACCCATGCTTGATCGCATAATTCTTTCAACCCGCTTTTCCTCGAGTACCTCGATCGCTGCGGTACGGAGTATCTGGTTCATATTCGGGTCGTTCACGACTGAATCCATTTCGGTCTCGATTTCTAAGTCGATTGCAACACCGGTCGTAGCACTGACTCCACGACAGAGGTCAGATAGTTTTTTTTGAGTCTGACTACGAATCGCATCACTGAGAGTACGTAGCGTGCCTCGAAGCTCTACTGAATCGGGAATCACATTGGAATTGTTACCACCCGAAATACGTCCAAAGGTCACAACGACCGCATCCTGACTATTCGTGGTTCTCGGCACGTGAAGATAAATTGCCTGCACTAACTGGGCCGCAGCACTTAATGGGTCAATCGCTTCGTGTGGCCGCGCTGCATGACCACCAACACCCCGTAAATGGATTCGAATTTCGTCGCAATTAGCCGTACTTACGCCATCGCGTAACCCGATCGACCCAAGCTTGCGTTTGGGGTCCACATGCACACCAAGAATCGCATCCACTCCATTTAATGCACCGAAGTGAACCATCTCTTTTGCCCCGGTTGCCGTCTCCTCTGCCGGTTGAAAAATTCCACATACTGAGATGGGCCATGGCAAATCGCCAGCCTGGGAGAGTTGCTGCAGACCTTGGAGTGCGCCTACGAGAATTGCGCAGTGGGCATCATGGCCGCACGCGTGCATGACTCCGTCATTGCCACTGCGGTACGCAACGTCCTTTACATCTTGGATCTGTAATGCATCCAGATCCGCGCGGAGTGCAATCCGCGACATCTCTGTATCTCCAATTTCAGCGACAATGCCACGCTTTGCCGGGGGAACGCGGCAATCACAACCAATCTTCTGAAGAAGATCTAATAAATAAGAGGTGGTTTGAAATTCCTGCCCGCTGATCTCCGGATGGCGGTGCAGATGACGGCGCAATTGAATCAGCGATTCACCCCGACTCTCAATCGCTTGATCCAGACGTTCTTGCCACATCGCATCTTTCCCGC
>JAYYJN010000288.1:0-20426 GCA_036146215.1 Planctomycetota bacterium | reverse complement strand
GCAACAACCGGAACAAGAGGCTGCCAAAGCAGAATTGCAGGATTCCTCACCCCCCCAACAGACCCCTTCGCCGGCGTCGGGGGCCACTCCAGCCAATGAGAAAAGGTCCCCCTCGGTTGAGAGTTCGACGCCGCCGCTCGTGAATGAAACCGATTACCCGCTTCGCTACCTCGGACTCGGTTCGCTCGATCCAAACAGTGATGCACGTGCGTTGGTTACGGTGAGCACCCATGGCGCGAGCATCGTTCGTTTAGAACTCAATAATCCGCAGTACCAAGATATCCAAGACAATCGCGGCTATCTCGGGCATTTGGTCGGCAGACCGCACTCGCGGGGTTGGGAGGTGCAGTATGTAGGTCGAGGGACGCCTGCCGAGATCGCTGGACTTCGAGTCGGTGATGTCATTGAACGAGCGACATTGGCAGGCAAAGATAAGGCAATCGGACGCTTGGACGATCTTGAAAGGCTCCTCGAGGAGTCAAAGGTCGGCGAAACACTACGACTCGAGATCATTCGCCAATCGCAGTCTGTCGCACCGCTGACGATCACGCTGACGCCTCGTCCGCTTGAAATCATGCGACCCGAAATGGGCAGCCAACCCCTAGCGGACTTTGGGGCCGGATTACACGATCCCTTTTCATTGCTGCTCACGCTTAGTCGGATCGATGAGGTAGAAAAGTTGCCGGGAGAACGGTCGATCAAAGGGGCCGAACTGCGGGATGTGCAATGGAATGTAGCCTATCAGGATCCTCTTACGGTTGAATTCGAATTGCCACTACCGGCGTACGATCTGGTGCTCACCAAGCGGTATGAGTTGGCCCACGTGCCGTCCGAGCAACTTAAAAATCCAGATTTCAAAGCGTACCACATCATGGTTGAAATCACGATTGAAAACAGGGGGACAAAGTCACGAGACGTTGCCTATCTGCTCGATGGCCCGACTGGAATGCCGGTAGAGGGCTGGTGGTATTCGCGAAAAATCGGGCGGACCTGGAGTGGTGGAGGGTTACGTGATGTGGCAGCCCACTCGCTGCTTGACGGAGCCAATCTGATCAGCACAGCGAAGATTGTTGAAGAAGAAACTGAAGCTGAGGAAGATCCGAGTGTCAATCTTCAGCTTTCTTCAGGGGAGGCCAATCCGCTCGCCTATATCGGTGTGGAAACGCAGTACTTTGCAGCTATTCTGATACCGCTCGATAAAGAAAACGATGAATCCCAGCAATATAAAAGTTATCGTGGCATCGTTGTCGGAGATCAACATCCGGATAAATCAAAACTGTACCTCACGAACGTAACTTCCCAGGTTGCAAGCGTGACCCATCAGATCGACGCGGGAGAAAAGATAAGCCAGAAATTTCAGTTCTTCACGGGGCCTAAAAAACGGAAATTACTCGAACAGTATGACGTTCCCGGATTTCCCGAACCGGTCAATCTTTCGGAGCTGATTTATTATGGTTGGGCCATTTGGGGTCTTTTTGCCCGACCGCTTACCGATGTGCTCAACTTTTTTTATGGAATTATTCCCAACTACGGCATTGCGATTATCTTGCTTACAGTGCTCGTGCGTTTATGCATGTTTCCATTGAGCCGCAAGCAAGCGCTCAATGCTCAAAAGATGCAGGAACTGCAGCCCGAGATAAAGAAGATTACGGAAAAGTATAAAGGGGATATGGAAAAGCGCAGTAAAGCGTTGCAGGAACTCTATCGCAAGCATCACTACAATCCGCTGGCCGGATGTCTGCCACTCTTTATTCAGATGCCGATTTTTATCGGTCTATATCGAGCACTGATGACCGATGTTGCTTTGCGTCAGGCACCCCTGGTGAGCAAGGCATTTCCCTGGGCCGACAATCTGGCCGCACCGGATATGCTGCTTCGATGGGATCATCTGATTCCGATCCCCTTTCTCACGGCTGCAACCGGTTGGCTTGGACCTTATCTCAATATTCTTCCGCTGATCACTGTATTTCTTTTTATTTTGCAGCAGAAGTTGTTCATGCCCCCACCGACGGACGAGCAATCGGCAATGCAGCAAAAAATCATGAAATACATGATGGTCTTTATGGGCTTCATGTTTTTTAAGGTGCCAAGCGGACTCTGCCTCTATTTTATTGTGTCTAGTTTGTGGGGAATCGGGGAACGAAAATTTCTTCCCAAGACGAAGCAAGCGGAACCTGCGATGGCTGCGGCGAAAACAACGCAGAGTCCCACCGCCGCGATGCCCGAGAGTGGTTTGGGTAAAGGAAGTGCAGGCAAGGCAAAGAAGAAAAAGCGTCGTAAAAAGTGAACCTGGGCTCGGGTTGGCCTTGCGCATGTTTGCCGGGGTGCTGCTTTGCTTCTGGTTCTGAGGCCACTACAATCTGCAAGCTATGCTTGGAAACAGCGCTTACTGCACAGATGATACGATTGTCGCAGCGGCGACACCCTCCGGTCCGGCGGCGCGTGCGGTGGTGCGTCTCTGCGGGCCTCATATACGGGAGTGCTTAGTTCGACTTTGGCGACCCGCCGAAGATCCCGGTGCGAGCGAAGAGGCATGGAATGCGGGCCAACGCCGTGCGGAAGACGTGCTCGCGAGCGTCTCTCGTCCCACTCACTTGTCCGGTTGGGTGAAGCTGGATGATCACTACAGATATCTCCCATGCGAACTTTATTACTGGCCCGATCACCGTAGTTTCACACGGTCTCCGATGGCCGAAATTCACTGTCTCGGATCCGATCCCGTGGTGGCGGCACTCTTACAGGAAATTTGTCAGCAAGGTGCGCGATTGGCAGAGGGAGGGGAGTTTACGCTACGCGCGTTTTTGGGGGGCAGAATTGATCTCACGCAGGCCGAGGCGGTGCTTGGGGTGATTCAAGCAACCTCCGACCGTGAGTTTGATCGCGCTCTTAAGCAATTGGCCGGAGGACTCAGCCAACCGCTCAATAAACTGCGTGACACGTTGCTTGACCTTTTGGCCGATCTGGAAGCAGGGCTCGACTTTGCCGACGAGGATATTACCTTTCTGACCAGCGATGCGTTGCAACAGCGATTAGGCGCGGCCCACGAAGACGCAACAAAACTACTCGCTGTTATGGGAAAGAGACAATCGCTTCCTGCCTCAGGCCGCGTTGTTCTGGTCGGGAAACCCAACGCGGGGAAGAGCACTCTTTTCAATGCACTCACCGGTGGGCAAGCACTTGAGTCTGACGAACCAGGCACGACCCGAGATTATCTTTCGGCGATACTAGAGCTTGAGGGACTCCAATGTGAGTTGGTCGATACGGCGGGCATCGATTGCTTTGAGCCCAGCACGTCGGCTGCCGCGATGGATCAGAAGAATCCCTCGCCACCGGAAATTGAGTCTTCGGCATACGGCACGACCAAGCGGCAGTGGGAGCAGGCCAGCCTTCATGTGTTTTGTGTTGATGGAACTGCACCAGCCTGCAGCGAAACGTCTCAGATGATGGATACGGTAAGGAAAGCGAATGGACTGATCGTAATCACCAAATGCGATCAACAGTCCCCTGCCCAGAGACCGGAAATTTCATCCCATGTCGATATTCAATGCAGTGCCCATACCGGAGTTGGTATTCAGGAACTTCGCCGCAGACTCCGGGCAAAGTTTACCGAGGGGTCTGTCACGGGAAGCCTTGCGGTCGCCAGCACCGCAGCCCGCTGCAGTGAAAACTTGCAGGCGGTTGTAAGCGGGCTCGAGCAGGCGTTGGAAATAAATGACCCCGGACTCCATTCCGAGCTGATTGCGGTAGAAATCCGAACAGCGATCGATCAACTCGGCCAGATGGTTGGCGCGGTGTATACCGAGGATATGCTCGACCGGATTTTTTCCCGGTTTTGCATCGGCAAATAGTGCCGCTTTCACGGTTTGATCCGGCTGCGAATCTGAATTGGTTTTCAGGTATGCACCATTCGCGTACTTAACGTACAACCGCCTGCGCTGCGGCCAACCGTGCGATCGGAACGCGAAACGGTGAGCAACTGACGTAATCGAGTCCCGCAGCATAGCAGAAGGCGATACTCGAGGGATCGCCTCCATGTTCGCCACAGATGCCGCACTTCAGGCCCCGGCTTTGGTGGCGGCCTTTTGCGACGCCCATTTCTACCAGTTGTCCGACGCCAGATGCATCCAGTGATTGAAACGGATCCCGCTCCAGAATTTCCTGTTTCAGATAGTCGGGCAAAAATGTGTTTACATCATCACGACTGTAACCAAAGGTCATCTGAGTTAGGTCGTTGGTGCCGAAGCTGAAGAAATCTGCATGTTGGGCAACCTGATCGGCAGTCAACGCGGCGCGTGGAATCTCGATCATTGTGCCGATAGGAATATCCAGTTTTCCTGAATACTTTTTCGCAGCTTTAACCTCAGTGATCGTTTTTGCAGTCAATGCCCGTAAGGTTTCCAGTTCGGCCGCGGTCCCGATCAGAGGAATCATAATTTCAGGTCGGGCATCCACTTTCTTCTTCTTGCAGGCAATCGTTGCCTCCACGATGGCAGTCACCTGCATTTCGAGAATTTCAGGGTAAGTGACTGCCAGACGACATCCCCGGTGACCAAGCATCGGATTCATTTCGTGCAACTGCTCGACACGCAACTTAATTTCTGCGGCTTTTATTCCGAGTCGCTTGGCCAATTCGGACTGGCTCTTTGCATCGTGCGGAAGAAATTCATGGAGAGGCGGATCAAGCAGGCGAACCGTCACCGGATAGCCTTTCATTGCTGTGAAAATGCCGACAAAGTCTTTCCGCTGGAAGGGCAGCAATTTTTTCAGGGCCTTTCGACGGGTCGCCTCGTCTTCTGCCAGAATCATTTCTCGCATGGCCAGAATCCGATCGCCCTCAAAAAACATGTGTTCCGTGCGGCAAAGCCCGATGCCCTCCGCCCCGAATTGCCGTGCCCGCTTCGCATCGCCCGGAGTGTCCGCGTTGGTTCGTACTCCCAGCGTCCGATATTTGTCGGACCATTTCATCAGGGTCGAAAAATCACCACTCAAAGAGGGAGCGCGAGTGTCGACCGAGCCCGCCATCACATCGCCCGTGGAGCCATCAATCGACACGGTATCCTGGGTGTTGAATTTACGACCATTGACCGTAATTTGCCGTTTCTTTTCATCGATTTGAATATCCCCTGCACCGCAGACGCACGGTTTACCCCAACCGCGAGCCACTACGGCGGCATGGCTTGTCATGCCGCCGGTGCTTGTAAGGATGCCGCGAGCCGCGTGCATCCCTTCCACGTCTTCCGGACTCGTCTCCTTGCGGACTAAGAGAACGTCTTCACCCGCCGCCGTTCGTTCGGTCGCTTCTTCGGCCGTGAACGCAAGCTTGCCAACCGCCGCACCCGGCGAAGCTGGCAAGCCGCAGGTGAGTACATCCCGCGTGGCCTGGGGATCAAACGAGGGAAGTAGCAGCTGGTTCAGATCACCAGCAGGCACTCGGAGCAATGCGGTCTTTTGATTGATTAATTTTTCTTTCACCAGGTCACAGGCAATTTTGACGGCAGCAGCTCCAGTCCGCTTTCCATTGCGAGTCTGCAGAATGTAGAGCTTGCCGGTTTCAATCGTGAATTCGATATCCTGTACATCGCGATAGTGCCGCTCCAGTTTGGTTTTTATCTGCATCAGCTGCTTGTGGACCTTGGGCATCCACTTTTTCATTTCGGCCACCGGTTGGGGTGTCCGGATTCCAGCAACCACATCCTCACCTTGAGCGTTGATCAAGAACTCGCCATAGAATTGATTCTTGCCTGTGGACGGGTCACGCGTGAAGGCGACACCGGTGCCACTGTCTTCGCCCATATTGCCGAAGACCATCGTCTGCACATTCACAGCGGTTCCCATCAGACCGGTGATCTCTTCAACTTGACGATAGGCAATTGCTCGCGGGGCATTCCAGCTATCAAACACAGCGCGAATCGATTTTTCGAGTTGCTTGAACGGGTCTTGAGGGAATTCCTCACCCGTCTGCTTCTTGTAGACTTTTTTGTAAGCATCAACTAACTGGGATAAACCTTCTTCCCCCAGTTCGGTGTCTTCCACGACGCCGAATTTTTTCTTGATGCGATCAAATTCCGACTCGAAGTGATGGTGATCGACTCCCATCACAACATCACCAAACATGTTGATCAGCCGTCGATAGGCATCAAGAGCAAACCTTCGGTTACCTGATAAGGCGGCCAGGCCGTCACAGGCTTTATCGTTAAGGCCAAGGTTCAGTACTGTATCCATCATGCCAGGCATACTGACAGCAGCCCCGGAGCGGACCGAGACCAGAAGCGGATTCTTGTCCGAGCCAAAACGCTTACCGGTCTCCTTCTCGAGCATCGCAACGTTCTTTTTGACCGCTTCAAGCGTACCGGTCGGAAACTTTTGCCCTGCCGAGTTGTAGTCTGCACATGTTTCTGTCGTGATCGTGAATCCGGGTGGTACTGGCAGGCCAATGCTGGTCATTTCAGCCAAATTTGCACCTTTGCCCCCAAGCAATTCGCGCATTTCTTTGCGACCCTCGGTGCGGAGCCCGCCAAAGTAAAAAACGCGTTTTTTGGTGCGGGCTTTTTTGACGGTTTTTCGCTTGGCCATGTGATAAATTCCTCTTCATATTGCTTGTTCAAGATTGGCAACTTGCAGCTGGCACGGCGAGGCACTTACCGGTGGGTCGTGAATTGCCCCCATCGCTGCAACTGCTTGCCCCATGTCGACTTCTGGCAAGAGGGGGTAATTTAGTGCGCCTAAATAGACGAGTCAAGATGCGTTTGAGAGGTAACTTCAGCCGAGAAGCTTCCTTTTCGGGCTTATCCGGCCGATATTCGAATCGCATCCATCCTCCAGTAACCGCTTCGCTATAATTTGAATCGAGTTCCGTCCTCCCGGTTTCCAGGCAAAGAAGACTCCCATGTGCCCTGAATCTTCGGCAATTGCATATCCACCCCTCATTGTTCGTTTGGTCGATCCTCAGTTGACGCCGGAAGCGGCAATTGGCCAGCTGGAATCGTTTGATTTCGCGACCGCCGTAACGCCCCAGACGGTTGTCGACCCCGACATGGCCCGCGCCTGTACGAGTGGTCTTTGGCTGAAACATGATTTTCTTGATCGCTCACATGAGATCAGTCAATGCATATCGTCTGCAACGGGAAGTTTCTGGCATGGCATCATGCACCGGCAAGAGGGTGATTTTGGCAACGCAAAGTATTGGTTTCGCAAGGTTGGAGAACATCCGATTTTTCCCGCGCTGGCTGCAGCGGCCCACACAATCCATTCCGAACAATTCCCTGATGCTGAGCGGTGGGATCCTTACGATTTTGTTGACCGCTGTGCCGCCTCAGCCGACCAGAATATACCTGATCCGACGCTTGCTAAAATTATAGCGGCCGAGTGGGAGCTTCTATTTGCCTATTGTTTTCAGAGCGCAATCGGTGTTGCCTCGTGAGTTTGAAGATAACTGAGGTTTAAAAACGGGGGCCCAATGCCCGAGAAGCCTGGAAAAATGCTTGGGAAAAACTGGCGAGAGAAAATAGCTCTCCGAGCGGCTGGTTTGATGTGTACCACTCCCGGCATCGGTTACGACAAAGCACGTCAGGAAGCAGTCCGCGCGCTCAGAGGTGGGCAACTTGCTGCGGTGCAATTACCGACGAAGAAAGAGATTCAGGAAAAGATCCACCTGATTTCAAAAAACCAACAGACTCTCCTGAGACGATGGCTGTTTGAAGAGCTCTTGGTGGCGATGCAATACTTTGCCGATGCCGATGGAGAACCTCAAATCGATGCAGAATGGCTGACTGCGGAAATTGCTCCAGGTACAAAGTATGTCATCCAAATTCGCGGTGCATCAGCCGAGCGGAAAGCGGCGGAGGCGTTACCACCGTACATTGCAGGAATGTTTCTCTTGACAGTGCGTTGTGCAAAAGAAAACGATGCAATTTTTTGCAAGCCACACCTGGGTATCGCGGAGCTAAAGTCTGCGATGGAACGTCTGGACGTCCCTTCCGAAACGGGTGGTCCTGCAATGACAGTTGCTTCAGAGGACCGCTATGCGTATTTCGCCACACTGCTCTGGTCGCTGGAATCGGTAATGCTCTCGCCGAGTCGGCACCCCGAGGGGGATGCGCTATATCATAGCCTTCAGGTTTTTCAGTGCGCACTTGAATTCCGCGCTTATGATGAAGAGTTTCTGCTCGCAGCACTGCTGCATGATGTGGGCAAAGGAATCGACCCGGAAGATCATGTCGTGGCGGGACTGACAGCGATCGAGTCTCATATCAGTCAGCGGACGGCGAGCTTGATCGAGTTGCATCATGAGGCACATCGATATCGTGAAGGCACGCTCGGAATACGGGCACGTCGCCGACTTGAAGCGCATCCCGATTTCGAAGACTTGTTGCTGCTTGCCGAGTGCGACCAAAGGGGACGAGAGTGTGGAGTCACGGTGCCTGATGTGGAGCAAGCACTCGAGCAAATCCGTGACCTAAGCGAAATCTTTTTGGAATAGATCATTTTTTCAGGTCGCAGAATGCTTGTGCAGCAGTTGTCACGCGCGCTTTCCAACGCCCCTCGCATAACACCGTGCGATGGAATCTCTGTTCGAAATTATGAAGATAGTACGGATGCGGAACGATGGATTGAGCTGATCAATCTAGCCTTCCGTGATGAGAACCCCCCCATGCGCTGTTGGACCGTAAGTGATTTTCAGCAGCGGGTGATGCAGCAACCGGGTTGGTCTCCTGCGGATCTATTTTTGGCTTATACAGCAAATGACCGGTTGGTTGGTTCTGTCTCGATCGCGTTCCGCAGACATCCGAGCGGCCGACAACCGGCGCTGCACCTGTTGGCAGTCCGCCCCGACGCAAGGCGTCGGGGGATTGCACGTATGCTGGTCGCGATTTTAGAGTCTGCCGTTTGGCATCGGGGATATCGTGAGATTGTGTTAGAGACGCATGCTGGGTGGGAGGATGCGGCTCAATTTTATGCTGCCTCGGGATATCAGTTGAGGGCAACTACCAGGTGACGTGTCGACCCTCGACGCGGACCCTGCCCGTCGCAAGTAGGCGAATCGCCGCAGGATAAGCCTCGCATTCGGCAGCGAAGACCCGTTCGGCGAGTTGCTCGGGGGTATCGGTTGCCTCGACGGGCACTGCACGCTGTAGCAGAATCGGTCCATGATCGTATTGATCGTCTACAAAATGGACCGTGCAGCCGCTTACTTTGGCACCGTAGGATAGCACCGCCTCATGCACGCGCCGGCCATAAAATCCCTGACCGCAAAATGAAGGGATCAAAGCCGGGTGGATATTGAGTACCCGGTGTGTGAAGTCGTCGGGAATCAGCACATGTTGAAGGAAACCGGCCATGAGCACGTAATCGACCTCTGCCTCACGACACGGGGCAAACATTGCGTCACAATAGGCTTTGGCATCCGCAAAATCCTTGCGGCAGATATGTAGGTGCGGGATATCAGCTTGCTCCGCGAACCTCAGACCAGCCGCAGATTGGCTACTTGAAATCACACGCTCAAAGGTGACATCAATTTGCCCCGCATCCCTTTGTTCAAACAAATTGCGCAGTGTGGTGCCACCGCCGGAAATAAAAACGGCAAGCTTCATCAGTGGATGACCTCGACGAAGAGTTCAAGCGACTGCTCGCCAACCACCGCCTCTAGTCCTGAGATTTCAGGAATTTGATCAAAGACCAGGCTTTGACCTAATGTTTCGGTCAACAGGTAATCCTGATGTTCAACCACAGCCGTTCGGAGGCTATCAGAGGTAGTGACGATGCCAAGTCGGATGCGGTCGGTGAACGCACAATCGAGTTCTTTTCTTCGATCCTGGATTACCCGCACAAGATCGCGCACGAGTCCCTCTCGTACCAGCTCATCAGTCAGTTCGGTCGAAAGCACGACCACGCATTGTTTTCCTTGTGCGGCTGCCCAGCCCTCTTTCGCTTGCAGGCGGACCTGTAAATCTTCGCGCGTTAACTCGATCGTCGCACCGTCCACTTCCAGCTTTAACTGATCCTCTGCGGAAATTTGGGCCAGGAGTTTGCCTCCATCAGCCTGCTGCAGAGCTTTCTTCAGTCCTGGCATTTTAGGGCCAATCTTTGGGCCCAGGCGTTTGAAATCGGGTTGTATTTGATAAGTAATGTATTCCGATGCGTCTTGCGCAAATCGGACCTCTTTCACATTGAGTTCAGTTTTTATGAGTTCCGCGTGCGATTCAAGCCAGTCGCGGTGCGTCTCTTCTGCCAGAATAACCTCTACACTTGGGAGAGGTTGGCGCACCTTCAGTTTGGCATCCATGCGGGCACTGCGACCGAGTGAAGTGATCTCGCGCATTAGCGCCATTTGTTCCAGCAACGTGTCTTCCACCACTCCATCGTCAGCAGTCGGGTAGTCGCAAAGATGGACGCTTTCAAATGCTCTCTCACCGAACGAGCGAGCAAGATTCTGCCACATCGCTTCGGCCAGGAAGGGAATGAAGGGGGCCACCAATTTGCTCGTGGTGAGCAGGCACTCATACAGTGTCCAATAGGCATCAAGCTTATCTGGAGATTCGAGCTCTCCGCTCCAGAACCGATCACGTGAGCGCCGGACATACCAGTTGCTGAGGGCATCCACAAAGGCTGTTAAATGGCTGCAAGCTTCGTAATTTTCATAGCGGTCCATCGCCAATGTTACTTCCATGGTCGTCCGCTGCAATTGGCTGAGAATCCATCGATCGAGTTCACTCCGCTCTGCAACCGGGCGATAGGTTATCGCGTGCGCTAACGTGGATGGCGTCAGTGATGCATTGAACTGGTCTGCAGAAAGATGAGGGAAGTTCTTTGCCGGGTCAAAAGAATCGATGTTTCCATAGATCACAAAAAAACTGTAAACATTCCAGAGCCGCAGTAAAAATTCTGGGATGCTTTCGCGGATCGATTGCTCGTTGTAGCGGATCGAAGTCCAGGGTGGTTGGTTAGCAAAAAAATACCACCGCAAGGCATCGGCGCCATATTTGTCGAAAATTTCATTCGGTTCACGGTAGTTCCGCTTGCTTTTTGACATCTTGCCACCATCTTCGCCGAGCATCAGTCCGAGTACGATGCAGTTGCGAAAAGGGTGAGGCAATCGATGCGCAAGCCCGAGTTCTTTTGCCGTCTCTTGCCCCTCTCCATCGAAGAGCAGCGTGCTGATGGCGAGCAGGCTGTAAAACCAACCACGTGTTTGGTCGAGTGCTTCGCTGATAAAATCAGCCGGGAATTGCGCAGAAAAATGCTCAACACCCTGTCGGGGAAATCCCCATTGGGCAAATGGCATCGCCCCGGAGTCGTACCAGCAGTCGATCACCTCAGGGACGCGGTGCATCTGCGCTCCCTGGGCAAAAGGTGATTCGTAGGTGATTGCATCGATGTAGGGCTTGTGAACACAGAGGTCCTCCGGGAGATCCGGATTCGCTTTCTTTGCACTTTCCCAGGCCTCAAACCCACTGGCTCCTGGTTTCTTTCGAAGTTCCTCGTAGCTGGCAATCGCTTCCTGTTTTCCCGTTGCGCTGCATTCCCAGATCGGTAGCGGGGTTCCCCAGTAGCGCTCGCGACTTAGCGCCCAGTCCACATTGGACTCCAGGAATTTCCCCATCCGTCCGTCCTGGATATGCCCGGGCAACCATTGGATCGATTGGTTGTTTTCAAGCATCAACTCTTTGCAGGCGGTTGTGCGGATAAACCAGCTTTCGCGCGGATATTGAATCAGTGGATCCTGATCAGCTCGCCAGCAGAACGGATAGTCGTGCAGATATTGGGATTGATGCAACAGGATCCCCCGCGTTTTGAGATCGCGTAAAATATCCTTATCGCACTCTTTTACCCATCGTTGGCGAACAAATTCTGGTGCTTGTTCGGTAAACTTTCCATCGGGGCCGACACAATGGATTAGTGGCAGTGCTGCTTCCCCGCCGGAGTCCCGCTCCCGCTGCAATACTTGATAGTCATCTTCTCCAAAGGCAGGGGCGATATGGACCAAGCCCGTTCCACTGTCTGTGGTGACAAAATCAGCGGCAACCACTTTCCAGGATGCCACACCCCCGGCCGATCGCAAACTGTCGTAAGGTGGTTCATATCGTAGTCCCACCAGAGCTTTGCCCGGCGTGATGGATTCGATGGTCCACTCACACTTGAATTGTTCGCTCAGTCGGTCCACCAGGTCACGTGCAACGATGAGCTTTTCACCAGCTGGCTCTTCGTGAACGATCGCATAGTCGATTTCGGGGTTTACGGCCGCAAACTGATTACTCGGCAAAGTCCAGGGAGTGGTGGTCCACACAATCAGGGCTGTGTTGGGGTGTGAGTCTTCCAGCAGTGGTAACTTTAAAAAGGCACTCGGATCGGCCACCTCACGGTACCCCTGCCCAACCTCTCCCGAGGAAAGTGCGGTGCCCCCCTGTGCCCACCACCACACGATCTTATGCCCTTGATAGAGCATGCCACGGTCAAAAAGTCGCTTCAGGCTCCACCATACGCTCTCCACATATGACTGATGATAGGTGACGTACGCATCTTTCAGATTGACCCAGAATCCGAGTCGCTCGGTAAGGCGTTCCCACTGCTGCATGTACTGCCAGACGGATGCTTGGCATTTCTGAATGAACGGTTCAATCCCGAAGGCTTCGATATCCTCCTTGGAGTGAATTCCGAGTTCCTTGCAGACTTCGACCTCGACCGGCAAACCATGTGTGTCCCAACCCGCTTTGCGTTCACAAAGATAGCCTCGCATTGTGCGATAGCGGGGGAATAGGTCCTTAATGGCTCGCGTGAGACAGTGCCCGGGGTGAGGCATTCCGTTGGCCGTGGGTGGGCCCTCGTAAAAGATAAATCTTTCTGCGCCCGCGCGAGCCGCGAGTGACTTCTGATAGATGTTTTCAGAATTCCAGAAGCGACCGATCTTCTGCTCGAGCGCAGGAAAATCGGCTGATCCTTCTACGGGCTCAAACATAATGCTTCCGGCGTGAACGACCGAACGACCTCTTTGCCGCGCGAGGAAGATTATTCGTCTTCAAACTCAATATCTTCTTCATCTTCCTCTTCTTCTCCATCCGCATCTTTATTAGCAAACGGATCAATCGTGTCATCGAAGTCGCCGTAACCGTCGTCTTCCTCTTCTTCAAAGTCGTCATCGAAGTCATCATCAAAATCTTCTTCGTCGAACTCTTCATCCAAGTCCTCATCCTCTGAACTCAAATCGCACCAACTACCGTTGGCAGCGGCAACACAATGAGGAATCGCTTGATGTCCTTGCGGTTCGTCGTCAGCAACAAGATCAGATGGGTTGGGTGTGTCCAAGGTAATCTGCATACCTGTCTCCCGATAAATAATAAGTCAACAGATCGATCGAAAATGAAAAAAAAGGGACTGCTTCCGGTTCAAGGCAGTTTGCCGAGGTTGAACGGCACCTTTTGCAAACCGTCGGAAAAGTCTCCCAAGACCGCGACGTCAAATGCGGAACAAAATAGTTTGTAACCCCTGCAGAATTTGTCAAGCAATCCCCCAGCACAGATTCCCAAAAAGTGGATGTCCGTGAGCCTCGCCACACGACCGGGAGGGGTGATCTTAGCGGTATTACAAGGCCAGCAGGACGAAAAGCATGGCTTTGCGCTAGCCGATTTCTTCCGTTTCTGGGGATGCCGCTCCATTTGAGTCGATCTCTGCCATTTCGACCTCGCTCTGGGTCCGGGATACCGGAAAATGCGGTGGCATCGCAGTGCCTGAGCTTGCAACGACCGCTTGTGCGGTCTGACTGAATTTTCTCGTCAGCAGGCTAGCCGTCAATTTTTGGACTTCAGGATTTTTTGGATCGCGAGTGCGCCACAATTCCAGGATCTCCTGCGCGGCGTCAAACTGCTCCAGGGCCGCATGGGTGAGCAGGAGCCATCGCAGGCAAAGAATATCCCGGCATCCTGCATCGAACGCGGTCTGGAGATAGGCTTCGGCATTGGCCCAATTCTGTGTGCCCGCCAGGCACGCCCCCCGGACCGCATTGGCCAGCGCGTCCCGGTGAGGCCAGTCGCCGGGAAGACGGCCCACCTGCTCAATGGCCTCTTTTCTTCGACCATGACGAACATGCAGATCAATCAGTTGATGACGGATCTGGAATGAAGCGGGCTGTTCTATCAGTGCATCCTCCAGCATTTCGCGGGCTTCGTCGGAGCGGTCCTCCAGTTCCATGCTGATGCTGAGACAGACCGTGGCGAATTCGGCAATTTCTGCAAGATGCCAACTGACCGGATGGATTTTTCCGTGTCGCACGGCAGTTTGATAGGCGCGGGTTGCCAGGTCAATCCGCTGCTGACGATGGAGGTAGTTTCCCATGGTACAAAGCAGCTGAACATCCACCGGGAATTGTTTTAGGGCGTCGACGCAGAGGTTTAACTGGGCCTCCTCCAGTGCTGGATCGCGATCCATCGCCCGCAACGCGCCATAATAAGCTTCAAGCAACTCGGCAGACTCTTCGGCCGCAAATTGGCAAGCTTGGTGAAACGCATCTTCCGCCTGCTCGCATTCGCCCAGATCGGCTAACGCCTCACCACGGGCAAGCCACAGAATCGGATCAGTTGTTGTCTCGGTAAGAATCCGTTCGCAAATCCGGAGATTCCGTCGAGCCGTCTTTAATTTTAAATGCTTTACAGACTCTCCCACCGGTTGCGTGATCACAATATTGAGTTGCTCTGTTCCCAATCTGCACGCAGAAATTGACGTTTCCAGTGATTCACGTACCGGACCGGTATAGTGAAGGCCCGCGCGGTTAGGAATTAGTCGATGTTGCGCAATTTGCACGACTGATGCTTTGCTCGGTTCGTCGCGCTCCGCGGTACGCAATAGCAGGCGATAGGCATGGCTTGGGTCGGCGCCAACATTTATAAAACGGTTGAGTTCCCCAACTGCATCTGACGTCAGAACTTCACCTGCATCCAAGCATAAAATCCAGTCTCCCGTCGCCGCCTCCAGACAAGCGTTGCGTGCCGCAGACAAATCATGCTGCCAGGGAATATGCAGTGTCTCCGCTGCTTGCGGCAATTGCGTCTTGGGAGTGGTTTGGGAAAAACAGACAATACCAACGATGATCTCATCGGCTAGTGACTCAACACACCCAAGTGAAGCAGCAAGATCCTGTTGCTCATCCAGGGCAAGGATGACTACCGAGATGCGTGGTCGATTTTCATTTGCCGGCTCCATGGCCGCCTCCGTGCTATTTAGGGGGACCGGGCTTCAGTGCCCGTGCTCGAAGTGTAGCGGCCAAAACCTGGGAGGAATAGATCAATGGTCCCCAGAAAAACAAGAAATTAGGTGCGGTAGTCCGCATTGAGCCGCACATATTCGGTCGTCAGATCGGTGGTCCAGAAACGGGCGTCGGCATCCCCCTCCGAGAAATTTAAATCGATGACGACCTCTTTTGCCGACTGAATTGACGCTGAAATTTCTGACTCTGCAAAATCCGTCGGCCGCAGCTCAGCAAAAAGTAAATGCCCGTTGACCCGAAGTTCGAGGCCTGCCGGATCAAAGGGGACGTCTGCATATCCGGCAGCCGAAACAATCCGGCCCCAATTGGGATCTGCGCCGGCGATGGCTGTTTTTACTAGCGGGCTGTCGGCAACGGTATGGGCAATCTTCCGCGCATCGTCACGCGTGCCACAACCGCGGACATGAATCGTGATCAGGTGCGTTGCACCCTCCCCATCCGCGGGGATGCTGCGTGCCAGTGTGCTGCATGCCTCGGTCAGCAGTTTCCCGAAATCGTCTTCAGTCTCTGCTGTAACCGCAACGTTAGATGCACCACTTGCCAGTAACAATACTGTATCGTTCGTGCTCGTATGGCCATCGACGTGAATGCAGTGGAAGCTTTCCTCGACCGCCGCCGAGAGTAGACGCTGCGCGGCGGCAGGTTCAATTTGTACATCGGTCAAGATCATGCCGAGCATCGTGGCCATTCTGGGGCCGATCATGGCCGCGCCTTTGGCCATGCCAAAGAGTGAAGCACCCTTCCACTGGCGGTGCACCGTTTTGGTACAGCTATCGGTGGTCAAGATGCCGCGGGCGGCGGAACGGATTGCTTCATCATCATTCCCCAGCAGATTCTTCACCGCCGTGATGCCGGATTCAATCGCATCCATCGGAAGAAAGTTTCCAATCACCCCGGTCGACATGACGAGCACCGATTCCGGATCAACACTACATGCGGATGCCACATCACGGCACATAGTCATTGCGTCTTCCATTCCTCGTTGACCGGTGCAAGCGTTAGCATTGCCCGAATTAACGACCACCGCACGAATCCCCTCGCTGGGAGTGCGGTCACGATCGAGCTGCACTGGTGCAGCTGGAAATTTATTTTGAGTATAGACGCCGGCTGCTGTTGCGGGGCGGTCGATCAGCACCAATGTCAAATCTTCTTTGGCAGGATTTTTTTTAATCCCACAATGGACACCGGCGAGCGAGAAACCACACGGAACCTGATTAACTCGTGGAGATGAAGCTGTGTTAGGCATAGCGGAATAAATTTTGAAATGTGTCAACCGAGCATTAGGACGTGATGTGCGATTGGATTAAAGACCGATGGTTTCAGATAACCCGTGCATCAGGTTGAAGTTCTGCACGGCTGCGCCAGCCGCGCCCTTGATCAGGTTATCTAAGCAGCTGATTGTTACAATGCGGCCTTTGACCACGCGAAGCGTGATATCGCAAAAATTGGTATTCGCGGCATCTTTGGTGGCGGGAAGGTGCTTCACGACACGGACAAATGGATGCGGCGCATAGAAGGTGCGGAATAACTCAAACAAATCGGCTTCCTTAACCGATCGTAGGGGGCGGCTGTAGGTCGTTGTCAAAATTCCCCGATCCATCGGCACAAGATGCGGAGTGAAGATCACCCCCACTGATTTGCCGCTCTTTTTTGAGAGTATCAATTCAATTTCCGGCGTATGACGGTGTCGCCCGATGTTGTAGGCGGACAAGCTCTCATTGCATTCCGGGTAATGTGTTGTCAGTTTTGGACTTCGCCCTGCGCCGGAGACACCACTTTTGGAATCGATAATAATCTCCTCGACGTCAATCGTTCCTGAGTCGATCAGGGGTGCGAGGCCCAGGATTGCGGAGGTGGGGTAGCACCCGGGGTTGGCGACGATGTCGGCGGTGCAAATCTCGTCTTTAAATAATTCAGGAAGACCATATACGACCTCAGGTAACCGCTTCGGATCCGGATGCTGCTGTCCGTACCACTCAGCATATGCTTCGGGATCGTCCAGTCGATAGTCTGCTGAGAAATCGATCAAACGCAGACCGGTTTCCAGCAGCGGGCCGGCTACCGAGGCTGTCACTCCATGCGGTAGACAACTGAAAACGCAATCTGCCCGCTCGGCGATCCGGTCGGGTGCTAAATGTTCAATGCCCAGATCGATGCGACCCGTGAGCGAAGGGTGTACCGCCGAGAGTGGAACGCCCTCTTCCTGGCGGCTCGTGGCAACACTGATTTCGACTTCAGGATGCCGAAGCAACAGTTTAATAAGCTCCAGGGCCGTGTATCCGGAGGCCCCCAAGATTGCCACCCGCGTCATTCTTGCTTTCCCTTAAAACCGTATGAAACCGTTCGTTCCCTATCTATTCTCGCATCTGGCCTGCACTATAGCCATCTGAGCAGCCGTTTGCCACCAGAGCGGGGATGTCTCATCCTTATAACCAACTCACCGTTCTTGCTTTTGTGCCTTTGTTCTGTTGCAGATATTGCGTTGCAGGCGATCGGGTGCTTTAGGGCGTGCTAGAGCTGGCGCATGCTACAGAAAGCTACAGGTTGCGCAACTACTGGACCGCTTGCCCGATTTCAAAGAGCGGATCGTCCGACTCGCGGCGTTCGATGGTGATCGCGCCTCGGTAGTCCTGCTCCTCCAGTGCCCCGAGCAGTGCCGGAGGATCGATCGAGCCGCGTCCCAACGCGACTTCGCTGCCTCGGTCTCCCTTGCCTTGACGGACTGCATCGCGGGCACGGACATAGCGGATCAAGGAACCGAGTGCGCCGATTGCCTCTCGGGGATCGAATCCGCCGAGTATCAAGTTGCCGGGATTCAAGGTAACTGCAATCGATCCGGTCGAGACCAAGTCAATTAGTGCCCCCAGACGGTCACCCGGCTCGTTCCCGGTCTCTGCTGCCAACACCGCGCCCTGTCGATCTCCGAAGTGCCCCAACTCACCAAGCACATCGCGAAGGCAATTCCATCGCTTTTGCGATTCAGCATCCTCATCAATCTCATCGGCGCTCGGCACCTGGCCGATGCGGTTGACCACGACCGGCGCACCGAGAGCCGCAGCCAGTCGCATCGTGTCTTTGGTGCCGGCGATTCGCGCATCCAACCGATCTAGGCAGTCGTATCCACGCCGTGTCGGAAAGGCGAGTGCTGCGAGTCTCAAATTCAAATCCTCCAGCATCTTGCGGAACTGGCGAATCGCAGTCTGGGTTTGCACCTCGCCGCGTAATTCTGAACGGGCATCGATTTCTACCGCATCAGCGTTCATTTTCGCCGCTGCGAGTAAGCCATTTTTAAGCGTCCGACCGAGGCTCGCGGTCTGCACGCCAACTTGAAGCGTAAGCATTTTGTAAATTGTGGGTCCGTAGCGAGGAACATAGAATTCAGTGCGTAGTTTACCATCGTCACGCGGCGAAAATAGTCATAATGCAACGGGCAAAGGTTGAATCTGTAATCTTTTGAACTTTTGAAGCGTCGCAACACCTCTTCTGTACACTCTCTATGTGCGGGCTGCGTTCTTGGTGCCGGTGTGGATCCTTTGGTTTACCCCTTCCCAGTCGGTTGCAGGTCGGGTACAAGGCGAGAAGGCACGTGTGTCAACACGAAATGCATTTAGAGGAAATGCGACAGTGCAGCAACTCGGAATCATCTGCGACCACTTAGAGTCTCTTGCCCCCGTCCGATTGTCCGCCGAATGGGACAACGTCGGTTTGTTGGCGGGGGATCGGAGCGCAGAAGTCAGGAGGATCATGACCTGTCTGACTGTTACTGCCGATACTGTTGCGGAAGCAGTGAACCGAGATGCGGATCTGATCGTCGTCCACCATCCGCTCCCTTTTCGACCATTAAATCGGCTTACGGACGACACGCCCGAAGGCCGTTATCTGTTGAAATTGCTAGCCGGGCGGATTCATATTTTCAGCCCGCATACAGCATGGGATTCTGCGGCGGGAGGAATCAATCAGATCTTGGCAGAGGGTTTAGGGTTAGTGAATATTGCGCCGCTCACACCGGACGAAATCGACCCCACGGTGGGAGAGGGTCGCTATGGCGCGTTAGCGGCCGGTGGAAAGGTGAACGATCTCGTAAATCGTGTCAAAGAATTTTTAAATGTGCAACAAATTCGCTTGGTCGGTGATCCGCGTCGGGAAATCAATCGCGTTGCGGTCGGCTGCGGAAGCGCTGCTAGTTTCATGGCAGCAGCAAAAGATCGCGATTGCAAACTTTTGGTGACCGGCGAAGCAACCTTCCACCATTGCCTCGCCGCCGAGGCTTCTGGAATTGTGCTCTTGCTGGCAGGGCATTTCGCCAGCGAGCGATTTTCGATGCAAATATTGGCCGAATCGCTGGCGATGCAATTCAAGGAACTTGAAGTTTGGTGTAGTGAAACGGAGCGCGATCCGATTCAGCTGATCTAGCGATAGCTTTTGCTGAGGAAATGCTGAAAAAAAGTAACACGGGGTAGTCCAATGTTCCAAAAATGGCAGTCAATCACTCTCTGGAAGCGCGTGCTGATTGGTCTGTTTGTCGGTATGGCAATCGGTCTGACGATGCGGTGGGGTCTGGGAATCGACACCGCCAAGGCGGTGGCCAATACCGCAATCAAACCCTTTGGCGATGCTTTCGTCCGCTTGATCAAGATGTTGATCATTCCTCTGATTTCTACCACTCTCGTCGCTGGCGTGACGGCGATGGGAGACCCTAAGAAGTTGGGAACATTGGGTGCTCGAACCATCGGCATGTATTTGGTGACAACCTTTTTTGCCGTAAATCTCGGTCTCTTGGTTGGCACAGTCTTTCATCCGGGCACAGGTGTCGATTACGAAACGGCCGGTGCGGAGGCGATTGACAGTGTGCGCGGCAAGATCGAAACGGCTGATGCCGCTGGTGGTATTGTCGATCGATTTTTGCAAATTATTCCAACCAATCCGATTGAATCATTGGCAAGCGGAGCGGTGCTGCCCACCATCTTTTTTGCCATTCTGATCGGCGTCGGCATTCTTGTGGCCGGTGCGGTGGCAGATCCGGTTAAAAACTTTTTTGAGGCGGCGTCTGAGGTCGTGATGCGGATCACGATGTTGGTGATGGAACTGGCACCGTATGGGGTTCTGGCTTTAATGACGTGGGTTATGGCCACGCAAGGGATTGAAATTTTGTGGAATATGGGAAAGTTGGCGG
>JAYYJN010000287.1:0-4696 GCA_036146215.1 Planctomycetota bacterium | reverse complement strand
ACGATAAAGTTTCAAATCTGGAGCAATTGGCGGATGATGGTCATTTTCCTAACAAATCAATTGTACCTTTACATCGATTACGGGCTCGTTTCTAATGATTAGGTGGGGCGAAACCGGGAAAAGAAACACGTTTGTCGTGGTCCCCGGAGTGCTGTTGTTCCGAGTTTGGGTTGCCTAATGCGTACTCGCCTGATCCTCATGTTGACGGTTTTTGTACTTAGCGGTCGCTCTGTCTGGGTCGCCGGCGAGGATCAATCTGCAGGGAAAACTGATTTTAACCACGACATTCGCCCGCTGCTCGCTGCCGCCTGTTTCACTTGTCATGGCCCGGACGAAAATAAACGTGAGGCCGATCTCCGGTTGGACGTCCCAGAGGGGTTTGCGGGTCTCTCAGCATCCGGTAATCCGATTTTAAAGCCGCACGATCCTGAGCAAAGCGAGCTTTATCGACGGTTGGTGCAAACCGATCCCGCAGAGCGAATGCCCCCTCCTGATGCACTCCATCAGCTTAACGCTACGGAAATCGATCGGATCAAGACATGGATCGAGGAGGGCGGCGGGTGGGATGAGCATTGGGCATTCGTAAGTCCCCGTCAGCCGGATTGGCCCACGGTCGGCGATCACTCATGGGTTCGTCAACCGCTGGATCAGTTTATTTTATCGCGGATCGAATCGGAGGGTTTGCAGCCGAGCCCGGAGGCAGACCGTCGAACGTTGATTCGGCGAGTGACATTTGATCTCACTGGCTTTCCACCCACGCCGGCCGAGGTCCGTGATTTTCTCAAAGACACGTCCCCTGATGCCTATGAGCAATTGATAGACAGGTTACTCGACTCGCCGCGCTTCGGCGAGCGACTAGCAGTCGATTGGCTTGATGCGGCCCGGTATGCTGATACGCACGGTTATCACGAAGATTTTCATCGGGATATGTGGCCTTGGCGCGACTGGGTTATTCGAGCGATCAACCAAAATATGCCGTTCGATCAATTTGCTCGGGAACAGATAGCCGGCGATTTGCTCCCTGACGCGACGAATCAACAGCATGTAGCGACAGGTTTCAGCCGCAATCATGGCGTCACCGCTTCGGGCATTTCAGAAGAATATCGGGTGGAGTATGTGATCGATCGGGTAAAAACCACATCTGCAGTTTTTCTCGGTCTTACGATCGGATGTGCCCAGTGTCATGATCACAAATATGACCCAATCACGCAAAAAGATTTTTATCGTTTCTATGCCTACTTTAATACAATCACCGATAAAGGGGTGGAGAACCGATCTGGAAATGTTGACCCTCTTATCCGAGTTGAAGACCCGCTCCTAATGGCTGCAACGCAGGAGGCGGAAGAACGGTCCAAGACGATCACAAAAAAGCAGGAAGCTCTTCGGCAGCTTCGCAAGAGTGCGATCGATAGATGGCTTGCACAATATAAGCAGAGTGCGGGGAATTCCCCGAAACTGAATATGCAACCGACTTTCGGCCTGGTCACCCACTTTCGGCTCAATGACCGCCAGGGCAATCGAGTTGCGAGTGAACTTGGTGGGGAACGGGGATACGTGCGTGGCACGGCGGAATGGGTCGAAGATGCTCAGCGACCAAGCCTGCGATTTGATGGAAAGACCCATGTTGATTTAGGCGATCGTGCAGCATTCGATCGACTTGACGCATTCTCATTTGGTGGATGGATCTATCCTGAAAGAGAAAGTATTCTTCTGGCGCGGGTTTCACCCGATCAGTCACTCCGTGGATATGAAGTGCGGGTCGGTGGTGGAAAAATTGACGCGCGTTTAACGCACCGTGAATTTGAAAAGGGATTGCGGGTGACGACCGATGTGGATACTCCGCTGAATGCATGGAGCCACGTGTTTGTCACTTACGATGGCAGCAGCCGTGCTGCAGGAGTGAAGATTTACCTCAATGGCGAGCCTCTCAAAACGAACGTTGAGAAAGACAGTCTGCGCGGTACGATTCGCGTGCCAGACCCGTTGAAAATCGGACAGCGTGGAAATCGCCAGGCCCTTTTGGGTCGTGTTGCCGATGTCCATGTTTACAATCGACAGCTCACCGATGCTGAGGTGGGGCAAGTCTCCGGCAAGATAAATCTGCTTGATATGCTGCAGGAGAATCCACTGTCTGCCGAGTCTCGAAGACTGCTGGAAACCCATTACCTGCAAACCGAGGATCGGGATTATCAACGCCTTTGTCGGGATCAAGAGGCCTGTAAGGCCGAGTTGAGGCGACTCGGTGATGACAATCCGACAGTGATGGTGATGAAGGAGATGAAGGAGCCACGGGAAACCTTTGTCTTAACCCGTGGTCAGTATGATCAGCATGGTGAAAAGGTAAATCCTGGCACGCCATCCATCTTGCCGGCTCTACCGGAATCTGCACCGCCGAACCGACTAGGCTTGGCAGCATGGCTTACCGATCGGGATCACCCGCTCTTTGCGAGAGTCATGGCCAATCGTCTCTGGCAGATGGTTTTCGGTGTGGGCATTGTGAAGACAGCAGAAGACTTTGGTACCCAGGGAGAGCGACCGACGCATCCAAAACTGCTCGACTATCTGGCAAGGGAATTCGCGTCCAGCGATTGGGACATCAAGCGGTTGATCCGACAAATGGTGCTTTCGGCAACCTATCGGCAATCGTCGATGGCGTCTCCCGAGTTGTTGACCAAGGATCGTGATAACCGCTTGCTTGCCCGGGGTCCCCGATATCGAATGTCAGCCGAGATGATCAGGGATGCAGCGCTAGCCACGAGCGGACTGTTAGTCAATCGCGTGGGTGGCCCCAGTGTGAAACCGTATCAGCCGCCCGGGCTCTGGATCGAAATGCAGAATCGTCCCTACGAACCAGACGACGGGGAGAGGCTCTACCGGCGAAGTCTATATACCTACATTAAACGGTCTGTGCCTCCGCCAAACATGGTTGCGCTCGATGCCACAAACCGAGAGGTTTGCACGATGCGTCGACAGCGCACAAGCACTCCCTTGGCGGCACTGGTGATGCTAAACGATCCGACATTTGTCGAAGCGGCTCGAGCGCTCGCCGGATCTCTGTTGCGGTTAGAGGGCCTCGATGTGGAAGATTGTATCCGCGAGGGTTATCTACGCGTGGTAAGTCGATCTCCGAGTTCCCAGGAAATGGAAGAACTGCTTCGTCTCTACGAGCGGCAGCAGAAAATTTACCGGGATGATCCACAAGCTGCCGAATCGCTGCTAGCGGTCGGAGATTCGCCAGCCGAGTCCTCGCTGCCGGTCGACATGCACGCTGCGCTGACATGCGTGGCAAGTGTGATTTTAAATCTCGACGAAACTATCTCGAAGGAATAGTCGCATGCATGACTCCATCCAGACAACGACGCATCTCACGCGGAGACATCTGTTCGGTCGCGCTGGGGGAGGTCTTGGTGCGGCAGCGCTCGCTTCGCTGATGCGGTCTGCACCGACTCAAGGGGCTATGCTTGGGGATACTTCCAGCGGTTTAGCAGAGTTGCCGCATCGCGCGCCGCGAGCGAAGCGTGTGATCTATCTCGTGCAGTCCGGAGGTCCCTCCCATATCGATTTGTTCGACTATAAGCCGCAGTTGCAGAAACATCCTGGCGAAGAATTACCCGAGTCGATACGGCAAGGTCAGCGGCTGACTGAAATGACGCATAAGCAGAAGGAAAAGCCGTGTGTGGCAACGGCGTTTAAATTTGCGAGGTGTGGTGAGAGCGGCATGCTTCTGAGTGAGCTCTTGCCGCACACGGCTGAGGTTGCGGATGAAATCGCCTTAATTAAATCGATGCATACAGAAGCGGTAAATCACGACCCGGGTGTTACGCTCATGAACACGGGCTCGCAACAACTTGGCAAGCCAAGTATGGGTGCATGGCTGAGTTACGGTTTAGGGAGCGAAAGCAAGGATCTGCCGGCATTTGTGGTCATGATTTCTCAGGGTTCAGGTTTACGCGTCACCCAACCGATTTTCGCACGATTGTGGGGATCAGGTTTTCTGCCCTCCGAGCACCAGGGCGTGCAGTTTCGCAGTGGTCGCGATCCGGTGTTGTATCTTTCGGACCCTCCGGGCATCGATCGAGCGAGTCGGCGACATATGCTCGACGCGCTCGCCCGTATTAACCAGGCAAAAGCGGCTACCCAAGGGGACCCGGAGATTGAATCGCGGATTGCCCAATATGAGATGGCATTTCGCATGCAGGCATCAGTTCCCTCGCTGATGGATCTTTCGGAGGAAACAGAAAAGACATTTGCGCTTTATGGAGATGATGCCAAAAAACCGGGAACCTATGCCGCCAATTGCCTATTGGCTCGCAGGTTGGCGGAGCGCGGCGTGCGGTTTATCCAGTTGTATCATCGCGGATGGGATCAGCACGGCGGACTTCCCAAGGGGATTGCGGGTCAATGTAAAGACACCGACCAACCGACGGCTGCCCTGATCAAAGATCTCAAGCAGCGAGGAATGCTTGATGAGACGTTGATCGTCTGGGGCGGAGAGTTCGGGCGAACTGTTTACTGTCAGGGGAAACTGACCAGCGATAATTACGGCCGCGACCATCATGGACGCTGTTATGCTCTTTGGCTTTGTGGCGGTGGGATCCGTGGGGGTACCGTACTCGGGGAAACGGATGATTTCTGCTATAATGTTGTGGAAAGACCGGTTCACATTCACGACGTGAATGCCACACTTTTGCATCAG
>JAYYJN010000286.1:0-6589 GCA_036146215.1 Planctomycetota bacterium | reverse complement strand
AGATCGTGTGGTTTTTGATATCCTGCGGAAGACTGAAGGCGGCCGTGAACACCGCAACCGGGAGCATGATGTACGTGGCGGCAGTGAGGACAAAATTGAGATAAATCACGGCGGGTTGATCGCTATTGGGCGCAAGGTTCCAACTGGCGAACATCAGCACCACAAAAAACAGTAGCAGTGCCACCCACACTCGGCGACGGATCGCCTCACGCATGGCCAGCACTGCCAGTCCCAGTACGCGGCGCGGTGAAATGCCGAGCAAGTCCCGCGGTGCCTGCCGAAGCACGCGAAGGTAGTTTCGCCAACCGCGTGAAGGACCGTAGCGGAACACGCTAACGACCAGGCCTAAAATCAGGCCCAGCACGACCAGGACGAGGGCCACTTTGAGAAACTCAAAAAAGGCACCGGTTTCCACGGCGTCGGTTCCGCCCCAAAGCCACTCCCAACTGGGTAGAATCGGTTTTTCTATGATCATTGCTGCAAGCTCATCAATCCGGGGGCCGTTTCCACCCTAATTCTGTTCGCTTTTCGACCCGTCGGTCGTCGCCCGCTTGCCCGGTTTGGCCTCACTCTCTTCAACAATCGAGAGAAAAAGATCTTCGAGTGTGCTCGTGGGATTCTCAGTAGAGAGCACCTCTCCGCCACGTGCACGAATTAAATCACCGACTTCATTTTCCACCTCAGGTGAAAGCTGCGTTGACTGTATTTGTGTGAGATCGCGTTTGCGGAGCAGCGCGTCGACGCGACCCAGTTCCTTGAGTTCGCCTTGATGCAAGATCGCGATACGGTCGCACACGTCCTGGACATCAGCCAGCAGATGACTGCAGAGGACCACGGTCTTCCCTTGCTCCTTCAGGCCGATAATCATGTTTTTCATGTCTTTGGTGCCAATCGGATCGAGCCCACTGGTCGGTTCATCAAGAAGAATTAGGTCAGGATCGTTGATCAGAGCTTGGGCCAGTCCGATGCGACGCGTCATGCCTTTGGAATATTCTTTCAGCGGACGACGGGCGGCGCCGGAAAGTCCTACGTTCTCAATCAACTGCTTGCTGCGTTCGCGGCGTTCGCGGGCTGACATATTGAAGAGTCGACCGTAAAAATCGAGCGTCTCATAGGCGTTTAAAAAACGATAGAGATATGATTCCTCTGGGAGATATCCGATCCGATTGTTTTTAGAGACCTGTGTCGCTTCCTGGCCGAAGATCAGTGCTTCACCGCCGGTGGGAAACAAGAGTCCCAGAAGAATCTTAATGGTTGTGGATTTACCTGACCCGTTGGGACCGAGAAGACCGAATATTTCTCCCTGCTGTACCGTCAGGTCGAGTGCCCGCAGTGCACGGACTTTTTGTCGTCCCCAGAAGTCACGGTAAACCTTCGATAGGTTCCGTGCCTCAATGACGACTTCTGGGTGGGTTGAAACCATCGGCATGCGCTCCATCTCTCATTAACTTAATCAGGGGAATCTTTTAAAACGATTTGAAATATAGGGTTCCCCTGTGCGGTGAACAAGGATTGATATCTGTCGTAATCCACCCATCTCGCCGTTAATCGCCTCGCCATATCTCCTGGCATTATCTCCTGGCATTGCTTCGCTCGGGGAAAAATTTCGGGGACCCCTTGACCCCTGTCGACTAACGCTTTAAGCTGACCCGCGTATTTTAATGATATTGAGTCTCAATATTAACAGGGTGCCGGATAAATTAAGATTGAGACTCAATTGGGCCAGCTATGTTGATCACACAGCGAGCAGGAGTTTTTTTGATGTCAGATGTAAAAGGCGTGATTTTCCGTGGCTATCGTGAGACGAAGTGTGTCAGTCGCGGTTTTACCTTGGTGGAATTATTGGTGGTGATTGCCATCATCGGCCTACTGGTATCCCTGCTGTTACCTGCACTCGGGAGCGTCCGCGAATCGGCACGAGCAAGCATTTGCAGAAGTAATCTCAAACAACTCGGTTTGGCCCTTCAGACATATGAATCGGCCCGCGGTAGTTTTCCTCCGAGTCGCTATGGTGAAGGTGGTTGGTCGGCCCAGGCATTGATCACACCTTTCCTCGAGCAAGGTTATCTCTACGAAAACATTAATTTTGAGAAGTCGTACAAGGATGATGAGAACAAGTTTGAGGGAATGTCGATCGCCGGCCACCGGGTACCGATTCTGAATTGCCCCTCTGAAGAGAATACGCAACTGCGTACAACGTCAACGCCTAGCTTAAAATATGCCCCGATCAACTATGCAGTAAACATGGGCACTTGGAAGGTTTGGGATCCGAACACGAATATCGGTGGCGATGGCATGTTTCATCCCATCCGCGGAACTCGAGTTCGCGAAGTCCAAGATGGGCTAACTCGGACGCTGATGCTCAGCGAGGTGAAAACTTACAACCCATACTATCGCGACGGGGGTGGAGGCGACGAGACGCTTCCTGCGGATGCGAATGAGGTCTGTGGGCTTGGTGGCGATTTCAAGACGAACTCAGGCCACACCGAGTGGGTTGATGGTCGTGTGCATCAAACCGGTTTTACGACGACTTTCACGCCCAATGCAGAGGTCATTTGCAATGATAACGATGTCGATTTCAACAGCATGCGGGAAGGAAAATCCCAAACCGGCATCACCTATGCGGCGGTCACCGCGCGGAGTCATCATCCCGGGGCGGTGCACGTTGCCAACGTGACTGGATCTGTCTTTACGGTCGATGATGATATTGATCGTGCCGTATGGCAGGCGCTTTCCACGCGGCGGGGTGGGGAATCGACCGGCAACGCGCTCTCGCGGTGAATCAGGCCCTGAAAAAGGGTGAACCGACGCGGGCCTCTGTCCGTATGAGTGGATGTGTCTTTTTTCAAACTGCGGCGAGAGGCGGAAACTTGCGTTTCTCGCCGCGTTTTGTCATGCTCACATTCCACGGGGCAGGGAGGGGGTGTGGTGCAACTGCTGCGATGAGGAGAAGAGCAGGTGCAACTGAAGCTTATTGTCGTCGGCGGCGCGCGTAGCGGCGAAGAGGTCGCGGTCACGGTCCCGAAGTTTATCATCGGTCGTGATCGAGATTGCCATCTGCGCTGTAATAGCGACGTGGTGAGTCGTCACCACTGCGCGCTGATTGTCGAGTCGAATTATATCTCTGTCATTGATTTCAGCAGTAAGAATGGCACGTTTGTCGACGGTGAGCGAGTTGTTCGCGAGCGGGAACTGCAAACCGGTAGTCTGCTTGCGGTCGGGCCGTTGAAATTTCTCGTGCAACTGGTCGGAGTTCCCCTCGGTGAACCAGTGGCCGATCGCCGCGAGGACGGAAAAATGCAGGTCGGTTCAAGCGTCCGCAGCACACCACTGCCCGAGGAAATTGTTGATGACTGGAGTGATGCTCTCGATCCGGCCCAACTGCAGAGTTCCTTGGAAGATTCGAATCGCATCGATCAGGTAGATCCTCATTTTGGACTTTCCAAGGCGTCACCCCCTAAGCATGAGGCATATCACCGGGGGGCGGCCCGCGAACAAACCGACGGTGCTTCGGCGGCTCAAAACGGGGGGAACGACTCCGAGGTTGAGCAGGCAAAAGAGAGCGTAATCGCCAAGGATACCCGTACAGCTGCCATGGATGCCTTGCGGAAAATAGGTAAGAGGCCGCCTAAGAAAACGTAGCTCGGCCCCAATTTAAAGGGGCTTTCTTCAGTTTTTCCTCGATGGATGTGAATTGCTCTGCCTGGTGCGGGTCTAGAGTTTCTCCCGATAAAGCGATAAAAACGATAGGTCTTTTTTGGAGGTGTTCGGGCCAACCGAGTGTCTCGGAAACAGTTTTCCCCCACGTCTTTTCTGGCGATTTTGTGACCCATGGATCAAGCTTTGCAGACAGAACGGTACCGTGCAGCGATGGCGTTTCTGGCGAGCCGGGAGAATCACGAGCGGGGGCCGCAGCAACAGGTCCAAGGATTCCAGCTCGCATCGATGCGCGCATTACTCGCCCAATTGGGTGACCCACAGAATGTACTTTCAGCGATTCATATCGCGGGCACCAAGGGGAAAGGATCCACCGCGGCGATGCTTGCCGCTGTGGGAAGCGCGAACGGATATCGAGTGGGACTCTATACTTCGCCACACCTCGATTCGGTGGAAGAACGTTTTGTGGTAGACGGGGTTTCGATCGATTCGCAGACGCTTGCCGACTTGCTATTGGAAATCAAGCCGATTGCGGAGGCGATGGATCAAGCGACCGACCAGGTGGGGCCGACCTACTTTGAAATCGTTACAGCCGTTGCGATGCTCTATTTTGTCCGGCAACAAGTCGACCTGGCGGTGCTTGAAGTCGGCATGGGAGGACGACTCGATTCGACCAATGTCTGTCGGCCCCGAATAACGGTGATCACGAGCGTGAGTTTAGATCACATGCGAGAACTTGGTGACACGGTATCGCAAATCGCCAAAGAAAAGGCGGGGATCATAAAACAGGGAATTCCGGTCGTCAGCGGAGTCACAGATGAAGCAGCACGCCAAGTGATTGCCGAGAAAGCGAAAAAAAACGACGCGGAATTATTCGAAATTGCGCGAGATTTCAAAGTCAACGACTATGCTGTGCCAACGGGAAACGTGTCAGGAGTCACGTTCGACTTCAAGGGTTATTGCGATCCCTTGGAGAGTCGCGAGGCGATCCTGCTCGGTTTGCTTGGGCGACATCAGGCGGAAAATACAGCGTTGGTTCTAGCAGTCCTTGATTTGTTGTCAGCACAGGGTTGGCACTGGGATGAGCAGCTTGTACGCAAAACGCTCGCCGGCGTTCAGTGCCGAGGTCGGGTAGAGGTGATTTCACGAGACCCGTTTTTTGTGATTGATGCGGCCCACAACGTCGCCTCGATCCAAGCTCTTCTGGAAACGCTTGGCGAGATTCATTTCGGCCACCCACGCGTGCTGATTTTTGCCAGTTCAGTCGATAAAGATCTTCGTGGAATGCTCACTCGTCTGATTCCCCAGTTCGATCATGTCATCCTGACAAAATATCCCGGAAGTAGCCGCGCCGCCGACCCTCATCAACTCGGAGAAATGGTGCGGCAGATGAACGTCGATTTAGCGCGCGAGCAAATCACTTGGGAAGTTCAAACCGACCCAAACATTGCCTGGAAGGATGCGAGGAATCGATTGGCAGAAGGTCAAGCCATTTGTGTGACTGGTTCCTTTTTTATTGCTGCCCATCTGCGCCGGTTGGCGGAAACGACCGGCGTGCCGAAAAAATCGTCGACGGTCGCAGTACCGCTGAAGGGATAACCCGGGACGGGCCGGTGGGACGCTCCTTAATGGAGGAGACAGTCCCGAGCGGCCGATCATTCTCTTTTTTTCCGTCGGACCCTATGCGCTGTGAGTAACGATCCGACTGTAGTTCCTCTTCTTTTCAGCGCGCACTTCGCGTTGGAGATTGCGAATAAGTCCCGCGATGTAAGGATCATATTCCTCAAGCAGTGTGGTCTGGTGTCCGAGATGCTCCGCATCAATCTGTTGCGATGTCGGAATGGTCATTTTGAGTATGCGACGTTCATCCATGGTATGCCTCCTCTTCCCTCGTAGAGTCGTTTTTCATTTTGCCTCAGCTCCGGCATCCTCCTGCCGGACAACACATCAACACATGTGCATTTTTAAGGCCAATTGAATTCACGCGAGAAAAAAGAGAGACGTATTTGTCTTAAGTGCTTGAAATCTATAGAGATAAAAATTTAATTTTGTCGACTTTGTTTTTGACTTTTTGCTAGCAGCTTACAAATGTCGATGCACTTTTTTCAAATTTGGCAGGGTGTACGTTGCGGTTAGGTAAACTGCCGAAAATTTGCTGGCGACTTGCAGCGGGCATTTTTTTGTGGATGCGGTCAGTTTTTGTCGTCGCTCGGCTCGATTTGTCGTTTGAGCATCTTTACCGCTTCTTTTAACAGCGGGTCGGCATCATACGCCGCTCGGTTTGCCGGGTTTTCGGCATCGACGGGTGAGGCAATTTGGGCTGCACGTGTTTCATACCGTCGTTTTCGCTGCGCGTCATCGGGCGACATCTCGACCCGGTTGTCCGGTTTGACGCCCCACTGCTCCTCCTCAACCATTGTAGGACGACGGTGGATATTCTCACCGCTTGGTCGGTGATAGCTAGCGGTTGTTAATTTCAATAGTCCGCCGTAAGGAAGCGGGATCATCTGTTGTACCGATCCTTTCCCGAAAGATCTCTCGCCAAGGATGCTTGCTCGCTGATGATCTTGCATACAGGCAGCAAAAATTTCACTGGCACTTGCGGTGTCACCATTGATCAGTAACACCATTGGAATCTCGGACCAGGTATCCTCTGCCTTTGCGTCAAACGTCTCACGAACCGTGCCGCCTCTACCGCGCGTGGTCACAATGTTACCTTCGCTGAGAAAAAGATCACTTACGTCGACTGCCGCCGACAGATAGCCTCCGGAATTGTCGCGGAGATCTATAATCATTGCCTCGGGCGGTTCTTGTTGCGTTATCTCCATGATCGCATTGCGAAGCTCTTCGGCCGTCAGATCCCCAAAGTCGGTTATCTGGAAAAAGGCGATTTTCTCGTCCTCCGGGAGAAGGTAGTTCCACTCAGTGTCCT
>JAYYJN010000285.1:0-7282 GCA_036146215.1 Planctomycetota bacterium | reverse complement strand
GCGGATGATAATTTTTTGTTGTTTTTGGACTTTTTCTTTGGAATTCAGAACGCGGCCCACCAGGACCCCTCCCGGCTGCAGTGCGATATCGGCAAGCAGTGGCTTTGCTACCTTCTTCGTCACGTTTGGCACAGAGGGCTTTGTCGCAAGTGCAAGATTGGGCACGAGCGATAATAGCATTACTGTGCAGATCACTTTGTGTCGCATCCAATGCATACTCATCGATAGTTCTCCTTATGATGCGTCATCGGAATCGATGAGCGCAATTGTGCCGACCGCAAGACCGGCCACGCCAGCTGAGACTCCCAGCCATTCGCCGACCGTAAAATTAGGTGCAGGGATTGCTCCCGGCGTGGGAATCCATCCCCATTGGCCGCGAACCACCTCATTGCTATCGATCAAAACCGCATATTGTTTGGCCGAGGGTGGCGCGGTGCCGGCAGACCATGCTCGAAACCCCCCGACTCCGTGATCGGAGGCAATTTCATAGATTCCACCCCGAAGTCCCTTTACCTTAAACTGACCATTTTTGCCGGTAGTGACCTCCTCTATGAGTTGGCCATTCTGACGGATTACAATTTTTTGTTGAGCTCGTAATTGCCCTTTCTTGCCGGTAAGTCGACCAACAAGCACGCCGCCTTTTTGCAGCGCGATATCGGTAAGCATCGGCTTGGTAGGCTTGGAATTAGGCGTCGCTGCAACAGACAGTTGAGCAATGAGAGTCGCTAATGCGATCGCACAGAGTGTTTTATATCGCAATACATCCATACTGATATCGTTCTCCTCGGGATGGACAAATTGTCCGATCAAAGCCCCGCAGCAAAGCTTCTTCGCTGTGTTGTTCAGACATGGCGAAGGGCCCCAGAGGTACCAGAAGGGCGGATCGTCTGCCAGATGACTTTCGTGCAGGGTCGTTTTCTAAAGAAAACCGGGTTTCAGGCCCGGTCGCTGCTAGCATCAAGCTTGCTAGCGGATGCGGAAATCTTCAATCTGGATTTCTTTTCCCAAGTTGGCGTAGTCGCCATCGCTGCGGGCTCGCCGGAAATCGCCCCAGTTGATCGATCGATATCGCGGCGGGTCATCGCCCAGTGGAGTACAGTCGGTTTCATAGGCGGGGTTTAAAAAGAACGGAATGCTGTAGCGACTTCGGCCCTGCACCGGACGAACGCGATGCAGTAGGGCAGGATAACGGTCATTGGACCAAACTTGCATCATATCGCCCACATTGATGATGAGGGCGCCTTCGATTGGCGTGACATCAAGCCACTCGCCGTCGACCTGTGCCTCCAGCCCACCGGCGTCATCTTGCAGTAGCACCGTGAGCACACCTGCGTCGGTGTGGTGGTGCAAGGCCATATCTCCCAAGGGTGTAGCATCGCTGGCCTCACTCACGGCAAGCGGATCATCGAGCGGATAATAATTCAACCGCATGAATCCCGTATGCCGATCGCCGAAGTGCGGGTGAAATGTGTCGCCCGGTAAACTCAAGCCTGCGCTGAGCATTTCCAGGAGTCTGTGGCCTAATTGCTCGCACGCGGAAAAATATTCACACATTGTGCGTTTGAATTCTGGCAGCGATTCGGGCCATTGGTTCGATCCATCCCCGCTGTTGACCTGATCCACACCTGCTTCCAGGTTGGCAGCCGAAACAGCACCAAAATCGAAAATCTCTTTTAAATCGCGTTTGTTTTTCGTGAGTTCCTGATCAAAGTAGCCCATCGCATTTTCTTTGCTGCGAAGTAATTGTCGCTTGGTTTCACGCGGGAGGGCAAAGAACGTCTCAGTTTGTTTCCAGACTTCGTCGATCAACGCAAGCGGAATACCATGCTGCACAATTTGTACAAAACCCCATGAAGCGGCGGCGTTGGTGAACGCTTGTGCCGCACCGGGCATTGAAAGATCGACCAGGGGAGTTTCTGTTGCAGCTTCGCTCATGATTCGCCCATGTTACCATTCGCCATCGCATTGTGAAAACAGGCCACCGGAGCGGTATGGAATTCAAAACGCGAATTCCTTAGTGCCGCTCAGGGTGCGGCTCAGGCTAGAATCTCGTGAATCGGCTCCACCTCTTCCACGCCGACAAGTTTTTTGTCGAGCCCGTCGTGGAAATAGGTCAGGTGATTGGGATCGAGTCCCATCAGGTGCAGGATCGTGGCATGGAGATTCCTCACATGCAGCTTGCCCTCCACCGCTGCCGCACCGAGTTCGTCGGTCTTTCCATAGCTGACCCCACCTTTGACCCCGCCACCGGCCATATACATCGTAAATCCGTATGCATTGTGGTCGCGGCCCGGTTGGCGTTTGAATTCGGCAGTCGGTTGCCTGCCGAATTCGCCACCCCAGATGATTAATGTTTCGTCCAGCATGCCCCGCTGCTTGAGGTCCTTGATCAGTGCGGCAACCGGTTGATCGGTGCGGCCACCATGGTAGCTGTGATTCGCATACACATCTTCGTGCGCGTCCCAGTTGTCGTTATTATGGGCACCGCCCGAATAGAGCTGCACGAATCGCACGCCACGCTCAACCAATCGGCGAGCAAGCAGGCACTTCCGGCCGAAGTCTTGCGTCTCGGGATTGTCGAGTCCATAGAGCGCATGCGTCGCGGCAGTTTCCTGCGACAGATCGACCGCTTCGGGTGCATGCTGCTGCATCTTGTAGGCCAGTTCATAGCTGTTGATCCGTGCAGCAAGATTACTGTTCTCGATTCGACCGCGTTGATGCTGTTCGTTGTAACTTTTGAGTTGATCGAGCAATCGTCGCTGCATGGCGGGGGTGGTTCCTGCCGGGAGATTTAAATCAAGGATCGGCGGCCCTTTGCTTTGCAGCACCGTGCCTTGAAAAGTCGCCGGCATGTAACCGCTCGACCAGTTTCGTGATCCGCCGATCGGCCCCCCGGTGGGATCAAGCATCACCAGAAATCCCGGCAGGTTTTCATTCACGCTCCCCAGACCGTAATTGATCCAGGAACCGATGCTCGGGTTGCCACTTAAAATATTGCCCGAGTTCATCATGACCATGGCCGAACCGTGGATCGGTGAATCAGCCGTCATGCTGTGAATAAAAGCAATGTCATCGACGCACTGAGCCTGATGCGGAAAGACATCACTGACCCATTTACCGCATTCGCCGTACTGTTTGAACTTCCACTTCGGTCCGACGATCACCCCTTCGTTCTTGTGCCCGCCTCGCCCGAACGTTTTAACTTTGATCGTTTTGTCATCGAGCTTGTAGAGTTCCGGTTTATAGTCGAATGTGTCGACCTGACTCGGCCCCCCGTACATGAACAAAAAGATCACGTTCTTGGCCTTGGCGACCCGCGATGGTGGTTTGGGCGAGAGCGGGTTTTCGTACACACCGCTGGTTCCGGCAGAGAGCGATTCGGCCGGAAAGAAACCATCTTTGGCCAGCAAGCCGGCCAGGGCAACCGCACCGAATCCGCCACCTGTCTCATGCAGGAACTGACGACGCGTACGATGACAAAACTGATTGGCAGGGGGTTTTTTCATGATACTTTAAATCTCTCGAATCATGTCGCCTTTATTGTATCACACAATATGGCATCTAGTCCAAGTAAAGAAATTCGTTGGAGTTGATCGCGACGAGCGCAAATGTTGCGAGTGCCCGATCGAGCGATGCCCCATCCTGTTGCTGTAATTGGTCGATCAATTTCATGCCGTCGGCGATCTCTTGTTGTTCAATCGGCCGCTGCCAGACCAGTTCTAAAATCTGTTTCACTTGTGCTGACTGATCGTCCGGATGCGACTGTTTCGCCCGGAGTGCGAGTGCGGTGGCCTGGTCCTGTGCGAATTTTCCGTTGAGCATCGGCAATGCCTGGGTCGGCTGCGTCGTTTCGAAGCGGACCGGACAGGAGAGGTCGGTTTCCGCAAAATCAAAAATTTTCAGGATTGGGGCCACCAGCGTCCGCTTGATGTGGATGTAAATGCTGCGTCGTGCCGCCTGATCGGGTGCACTCTTGCCCCAGCCCTTTCCGGGCATCGACTGGCTGTGCAGCACTTCTTTGGAGAGTTCCGGGTAAATGCTCGGCCCGTGCTGTTGCAGGTTCAGTTGACCGGTGACCTGGAGGATCGAGTCGCGAACCTCTTCGGCACTGAGCCGCCGCATATTTTGATGGCTGAAGAGGTGATTGAGCGGGTCGCGGGCCAGCGCCGCTTCACTCGGCCGGGCAGAGCTGCGATAGGTGTCGCTCATTACGATCTGCCGGATCAGCGGTTTGATCTGCCAGTCATGCTGTACGAATTCGTCTGCCAGATAATCAAGCAGCAGCGGGTGCGTCGGCGGCGAACCGCCGAGGCCAAAATTGTTCGGGGTCCGCACAATGCCACGGCCGAAAAGGTGCTGCCAGACCCGGTTCACCAGCACACGCGAAGTGAGCATGTTGTCCTCTGATGCGATCCAATCGGCCAGCACTTTGCGGCGGTGCGTGCTACGGGCCTCGGGCGGTGGTTCGTCAAACGTGGGATCGGCAGCAGCAAAGATGGCCGGATAACCAGGCTCGACTTCCCGCACTTCGGAACGTGGATTACCGCGGCCCAGCAGATGCGTCTTGGGTGCCATGCGTCCATTTTCAACCACCGCCAGCGCGAGCTGATTGCCCGGCACATCGGAGAGCAGCAGTTCACGCCTTCGATTATTCAGGTCGCGGTATCGCTTGTACTCATCGACTGAAATAACCTTGGGAATGTTCCGCCGGAGTACTTGCTGGCGATATTCTTCATATTTGAAATCGTCCCGGTCGACTCCTTCAAGCTTTGGCAGGGCGGCCTGTTCGATTTCGGCGAGCTTCGCTGCAATTTCCGCCTTCTCAGCATCGATTTTCTCGAGCGCCTCGCTCTCCTGCTCGGGCAGGCGG
This sequence comes from Planctomycetota bacterium, assembly GCA_036146215.1. Lineage (GTDB taxonomy): Bacteria > Planctomycetota > Planctomycetia > Pirellulales > UBA7805 > UBA7805. Next base: position 2,412 of record JAYYJN010000285.1, on the reverse strand, counting down.
ACCGACTGCAGAATATTGGTGCGGTCTTTGCTATAGCGCTTGATGTTCCGGTAGAAGGCCAGCATCCGATAGTAATCTTCCTGCGGCATCGGATCGATTTTGTGATCGTGACAGCGGCAGCAGTTAATCGTTAAGCCCAGAAACGCTTGGCTTGTGGTGGCCAGCATATCGTCGAGTTGATCGAAATAATGTTTGTAGGGGTCGGCCGTTTCATCGTCGAAGAGTCCCAGTCGAAAGAAGCCGGTTGCGACCATCGATTCGGGGGTGACCTGATCCTGTTCATCGCCTGCGATCTGTTCGCGGATGAATTGATCATAAGGTTTGTCTTCATTGAACGCCCGCACGATGTAGTCACGATAGCGCCACACAAACGGTTTGGCCGCATCGCGTTCATAGCTGTTGGTTTCGGCATAGCGGATCACATCCATCCAGTGTCGTGCCCAACGTTCGCCGAACTGGGGCGAGGCGAGTAGGCGGTCAACCAACCGAGCATAGGCATCTGGTGCGGCGTCACTGACAAAGGCTTCGACTTCTTCACTGGTCGGGGGCAGGCCGGTGAGGTCATATTGCAAGCGGCGAATCAACTGGCGTCGTGGTGCCTCGGGAGCTACTGGCAGGTCGGCCGAAAAGAGCCGCGCCCGCACGAAGCGATCGATCGGGCTATCGCCCCCGGTGGCCGCCGGCAGGGTAGGGGGCACCGGTGCGGTAGGCTGTTGGAAGGCCCAGTGATCCTGCCACGGTGCGCCGGCATCGATCCATTGTCCAAGCAATTCTTTTTCTTCTGCTGTCAGGGCGTCGCCTTCGGGTGGCATCCGCATCTCGTCGCCATCTTCCAGGTGAATCCGTTCCCACATGGCACTTCCGCTGCGGTCGCCGGGCACGACGGCCCGTTCGCCCGAGTCGAGTTCGGCGAGTGCGGTTTCACGCGTGGAGAAATCGAGACCGGCTTCTTGATCGGCACTGCCATGGCACTGCGTGCACCGCCGTGAGAGGATCGGCCGGATGTCACGGCCGAAGTCGATTTGCTCGTGTGCCGGAGTTCCGTTCTCGCTGGACGTTTCCGCACTTTCGGCCGGTGCGGCGGTGATCGCAATCAGCAGCAACCAGTGCGTTACCATGGCAGCGAGTCTCAGCGGGCGAGGGGGCGGGAAACGACACCCAGCAGTTCATGCGTTCATTTCAGGGCCACCCAACGCATCGATTACTGCTTGTGTGTTCACCTGCAATTATAGCAGATCGGGTTAAAAATCGGGAGTTCATTGCCAGCGACTTCGGGGCAAAAAGTCTGCCTCCCGATGCCTCCCACCACAGTGGGGATCGGGCGGTCTTTGCGCTGTTTAGCGAAAAAACACGTGGCTAAAATTGGCCGCGATGTTTTTCGACTGCGGCTCGAATTTCTTCCTCCTGTGCGCGGAGCGTCCGCCGCATGGTGCTGCGGACTCTGCTGCGGGCAAACCAGTGGGCGAACCAGGGGGCGGGCGTGTCGATTTTCATTTCCAGCGTCGTGTTGAATTGCGATGCGTTGCCATCGCCACCGATGTGGGTGGTTACGTTGTAGCCGAGCAGGGGGCCTTCGTTGCGGGCGAGTTTAATCACCGAGTCGATCGTGCCGGGGGTGATCGAGACGTGTTGGGTGAAGGGTGCGGTGCGGGTGCCGATATAGGGATCGCTGATCTCCAGCGTTAAATCTCTGACCTCGCTGCCTGCCCACGATTGAAATGGTGCGAGGATGTTGTTGACGTGCCCTTCGCGATTGCGGGTGTTGATCGAGATCAGTTTGCTATGCTCTCCGGCATTGATGATTTCGCTTGACGCGTTGGTCTGCACTAAAATTTTGCGGAGCGAAACGAAGGGCATATCGATGGTGAAGCTATGCGAGCGACTCATTTCGACCACATAATGATTGCCGATGGCCGACCAGAGAAAGAGGCCGAAGCCGAGTAGTGAGACGGCCACAATACTGATGACCTTGTGTGAGCGCTTCATCGATCGGCCTCCGAAGGTGCTGGGGGTGCAGGGGTTGCGGGGGATGCAGGGTGAGGTGCGGCGGGGTGCACCGGCGGGTGTCACCCCTATTTATCGGCACGCAGTGGCGGGAAAGTGGGCTCGATTAGCTGCCGCTCGCAAGATTCGGCAGTGCTAGCACGAGTCGAGCAGTGTGTCTTAGTTACCTGGCCATTTTTGTCTGCTGTGTTTTAAAGCTCCTCCGATATTTGGCGATGCGTGCCGCCAGGCTGTCCACCGATTTTGGGCTCTCAGCATATTCGCTGGTTGTCTTGAGCTGCTCGATCAGTTTTTCAGCCTGCTTGAGCCTCTCTTCCAGCGGTGCCATGTCGGGCTTAGCTAGATTTTTAAGCTGGGCTTTGAGGGCATTCAGCGGCTTGATGACCTTGGCTTCGGTCTCCTCGCCGA
>JAYYJN010000284.1:0-8334 GCA_036146215.1 Planctomycetota bacterium | reverse complement strand
AGCGATCCGCAATACGGTCTTGTTTTTAACTTTGTGGAACCGTTTTTCATTATTCCGTTCATTACCGGCCATGGCGGTTGGGTATTTGACGAGTCAGCCAATCAAATCGTGCCATCTCTCAACACTCCAGAGGTGATAGCGGGACTGAGTTTTGTAAGAGACCTGCAGAGCAAACATGGCGTGCTTCCGGCAAACTGTGACTATGAAATGGCCGATACGCTTTTCAAGAGCGGTCAGGCTGCCATGATCATCAATGGCGACTGGAGCTGGGGCGACTATCTTAATAACCCACGCATTGCCGCGGAGGTCATTCCGCTGCCGATTGTTTCTGCCACTGGTAAACCAATGGCGCCAATGGTTGCGCCACGTGGCTATAGCCTCAACGTGAATGTTGAACCGAAACAGGCTACAGCGGCGATGGATCTTGTTCGTCATCTCACCTCGGAAACGGTGCAAAGGGAATTCATGACGAAACTCAAAACGCTGCCATCGCGAAAGGCACTGCTGGCCCAAGCCGAAGGTTCCTCTGACGGGACTCTGCAGGCCTCGGCCCGACAGCGAAAGCAAGGTATTGCGATGCCCGTAGACGCCGAACTGCGTGGCGTTTGGGAGGCGATGCGACCGCACTATCAGGCACTTCTAAACGGCAGCATCACCCCCGAAAAAGCGGCTGAAAGTATGCAATCAGATGCGAACCTGAACATACAACGAATGAACGCCGAACTCAAACCGGGACCAATAGTGTGGGTGCTTCAAGTCATCGCGTTTATTCTTGCGCTCCTATTTCTGTGGTGGCAACGCAAAAACTTTCGCGCATTTTTCGGCGATCTCCGCTCAAATCGCTTTGCCTACCTGCTCGTTGCCCCTGCGATGGTCGTCCTGGTGCTGACGATTATTTACCCTTTTCTCTACAACATTATTCTATCCTTTTCCAATATGTCTCTTCGCCGATTTCGTGACTGGGATGTAACCGGCTTGCACAATTACGGTGAGGTTTTCTCCGAGCCAGTTTTTTTTATCGTATTGCTAAAGACGATCATTTGGACACTGGTCTGCGTTGTTTTCAGTGTTGCGATTGGCTTAATGCTTGCAGCAGCACTCAACGGACCGGTTAAGGGAAAATCACTTTATCAATTGTTGCTGATTTTACCGTGGGCGATTCCAGCCTATATTACAGCACTGACTTGGCGCGGGATGTTCGATTACCAGTACGGTGCAATGAACCTTATCGGCAACGGAATCCTTGGTTTGCCGATGGTCAATTGGCTTGGGGAACCCAACGCTGCCTTCATCGCGTGTATCATCACAAACATCTGGCTAGGGTTTCCTTTTATGATGGTGATCGCACTTGGAGGGATGCAGGGCATTCCCCGCGACCTCTACGAGGCAGCGCGTATTGACCGCGTTTCACGTTGGGGCCAGTTTCGCCACATCACAATGCCAATGCTTAAGCCGGTGTTGGTTCCGGCCGTTACACTCGGCACTATCTGGACCTTCAATAACCTGAATGTAATCTGGTTGGTATCAGCCGGCGGGCAACCGTCCGATAAAACACACATCTTGGTTTCTTATGTCTACAAGGCAGTCTTCAACTTGTATCGCTATGGCTACGGAGCGGCACTTTCAATGGTGATTTTTGCCCTTTTGCTGACATTCTCCGTCTTATTCCTGAAACGCACGAAAGCGGGCGATGCGGTTGCATAAAAGGGCGCATAAAGGGGCGAATGAACGATGAAAGAACCAAAAGGCATCACTTCACTGAGGCATGCAGTGCTGATTCTATTTTCACTGTTCGCAATTTATCCAGCATTGAATGTGATGTCGATTTCCCTTCGTCCCGGAGATCGGCTACGAAGCACCGATCTATCCATCATTCCGGCAGATTGGTCGATAGATTCCTATATTTCGCTTTTTACTGAACAGCCATTCCTGACTTGGCTTGGTAATTCCCTTTTGGTCTCTCTGCTAGTCACCATTTTTGGCGTCACCCTCGCGTCCATCGGTGGCTATGCCTTCAGCCGTTTTCGATTTGTCGGACGCGGTGCAGGAATGGCAACCTTATTGACGACGCAAATGTTCCCCGCAACCATGTTGATGCTTCCGCTTTACGTCATGATCGCTCGTCTGCATCTGGTCGATACCTTCCTTGGACTCATGCTTTTTTACACGGCGACGGCGATGCCCTTCTGCCTTTGGCAAATGAAAGGATTTTACGATACGATCCCGGTGTCCCTGGAGGAGGCGGCACGGATCGATGGCTGCTCCCGTTGGCAAGCGTTCCTCCGCGTCACGCTACCTCTCGCGGTACCGGGCCTTGTTATCACTGCGCTATTTAGTTTTATGACGGCATGGAGTGAATATTTGGTTGCCGCCCAAGTCCTTCAAACGAGTGAAAACTTTACCCTCCCGCTCGGATTGAAAAGCTTCCAGGAAACCATGTCCACCCAATGGGGCCTTTATGCCGCAGGAGCAATCCTGGTGAGCCTTCCTGTGGTAATTCTGTTCATGCTCCTGAGCCGTTACTTGGTTTCAGGGATGACTTTAGGCGCGGTAAAGGAATAAAATAGCGCCAAGACGTGCAATTTTGAAAGAAAATTTGATGAGTCAGATTCGGCTTGAAAATATTGTGAAGCGTTATGAGGACGGGTTCCTCGCAGTCCGGAATGCGAACCTTACCATTAATGATGGCGAATTTATGGTCCTGGTCGGGCCCTCAGGCTGCGGTAAATCGACGACCCTGCGAATGATCGCTGGGCTGGAGGAAGTCAGCGATGGCAGCATTTTTGTGGGCGACCAATGCGTTAACGATCTTGAACCGGGAGACCGAGATATCGCAATGGTCTTTCAAAATTATGCGCTCTACCCGCACATGACGGTTCGATCAAACATGGGTTTTGGACTTAAAATGCGGGGCATCGAAAAAGCGGAAATCGATAAGCGGGTAAATATGGCGGCTGAAATTCTCTCACTCGGGACATTGCTCGACAGAAAACCTCGTGAAATGTCCGGTGGGCAACGACAACGAGTCGCAGTAGGCCGCGCAATTGTCCGACAACCCTCGGCCTTTCTGTTTGATGAACCGCTCTCTAATTTAGACGCAAAGCTTCGGGTACAGATGCGGACGGAACTTGCAAAACTTCATCAGCAACTGGCAACCACCACTGTATACGTAACGCACGATCAAGTTGAGGCAATGACCCTCGGGCATCGGATCACCGTGATGAATGGAGGCGTTATCCAACAAGTCGACACGCCACTTAATCTTTATCGTCATCCAGTGAATCGGTTTGTTGCGGGGTTCATCGGAAGTCCTGCCATGAATTTCATCCGAGGGAACATACAGCAATCAGAGTTCAGTGTTGGCGCCATACGGCTCCACGTGGGCCAGGTACCACACCAGGGTGATGCGCTGCTCGGAATTAGGCCAGATGACTTAAAGCCGGCTGAAGGCGAAAAAGATCAGCTTTTTTCAGCAAACATCGAGGTGGTTGAACGGATGGGGCACGAAACGGTGCTCTACTTTCAACTTGGAAAGGATCCGATGGTGGCCCGCATCGAGGATGACCTTGCAATTCAAGCAGGCGAGAGACTCTCCTTTGCGGTGAAACCTAACCGGTGGCACCTATTTGAGGCAGAAGGCGACCAGCTGCGGATTGAATAATTCAAACGCGGTTTTCGATCTCGTCTTACTGCCAACATCGTTACTCGATAGTATACGGAGCCGATGGGCATACTTCGACCGAATAATGCAAATGCATCCACATGTGCCACCCTTGGCCTCGCCTTGCTGATTCCCGGATTGATTGGACCATTTATGGCTGTCGAAACCATGGGACAGCAGGCCCGTTATTCGATTGTCGATCTGATTAATCGCCTTTTCCTTGAAAATCAATGGACGCTTCTAGTCATTGTGGTTTTATTCAGCACACTGTTTCCACTTCTGAAATTGGTCTTCATGATCGTTCTCTCCACCACTGTCGTGCCCTTAACATCGCGGCAGTGCCACCTGCTTTACGTGCTCACCGAAAAAACAGCAAGGTTCTCTATGGTCGATGTTATGGTTGTAGCACTCATGGTCGTCGCATTAAAGGTTGATGGATTTGCGAGCGTTGATATAGGATGGGGGACGGTATGCTTTTTTAGCTCGGTCTTGTTCTCACTATTTGCGGGTTTACTGCTCGATGTGACCCGGTTTGAACCAACGGAGCATGGCGGCAACTCGACCAGTGCCTAGCAATATGCGATTCCAAGGATCCACGCTGTGAATAACCATTCCGGTGACGAGCCGATTGATAACCCTGAAAACACTCGCCAATTATCTTCATTGACGCGCGTCTTTTATCTGATCGGGATTCTCCTGGGGGCCGGTGCACTCGCGACGTGGCTTTCTGCGCCTCCACCCATGGTGACCAGCATTCTACTCAAGGAGAAGCCAGCCGTAACATCGTCCCTCACAGGGCTGCAGCTTGGCGAGCGCTTGGCTGAAGGGGGATCCTCCGATCTCTATCTCATTCTCGAGTACGCTGATGGCGACAGAACTGAAACCCATCGCACGGAAGTGATTGAAGTAGCGACACTCGGTAATGGTGTACTTTTCGATATCCCTGACAACGTCGTTGAACTCGCTGCTCTTCAGCGGATTACCGTATATGACGAGGATTTCTTTTCAGATGACATATATGATTCGATCGACGTAAACCTTTCAGCACCCTATGTCGGGAGTGTCTATCAGTTTGAAATTCAGCACACCCGGCCTTATCGCAACATGGCACTGGGCCTATCGATTAGCGCGGTCGCGGCATTAACTTTAGCAATCGTTTTCTCGCTGCGGCAGCGAGCCCGATAGCATCACATTTGGATTTTTCAGTTCTCAGGAATTGAACTCTACCTTCACTTTGTCTGTCGCATGGTAATTACCAACAAATGCGTATTTACCGCAACGATTTCCGAAACTGAGGCCATATGATGGCAAATCTTGATTGCTAGCGCTAAGGATACGCTAGCAACGAATATTCTGGCATTTTTCACGTTGGCTCGACCAAACCGTCCTGTTAAGATGCCGCCGCACTTTTCAGGCCCCGGGAGTACTTAATTGTGTCTCTTCAAATCCCGAAGCTTTTCGTCCTCGATACTAATGTCGTCCTCCATGATGCCGGATGCATCGATAACTTCGAAGAGAACGACATTGCCATCCCGATCACCGTTCTCGAGGAACTCGACAAATTCAAACGAGGCAGCGAAGACATTCACTTTCAGGCACGTGAGTTCCTTCGGATGCTTGATGCGTTAACCGGTCCGTTACTTAGTGAAGAGGGTGCATCGCGTGGCGACGGACTCGGCAACATAAGGGTCGTCATCGGCGGGCCACTTGACGACCGAATCTACACTGCGTTTTTACAGGACTCGCCCGATCACCGCATTCTCAACACGACGCTCAGACTCACCCGCGAAAATGCGGACCGTTCGGTGGTCTTAGTGTCGAAAGATATTAATTTGCGGATGAAAGCAAAATCACTTGGCATCCAGGCGGAGGATTATGAGGCCGATAAAGTTAAAAATATGGAGAAGCTCTACACCGGCAAACGGGTGATTGAGCATTGCTATGCGGATCAGATCGACCTGCTCTACAACGGTCGGGGATTTGTACCCCGAGATGAGATCGAACAAGTGAGCGATCCGGTCGCAAATGAAAACTTCGTACTCCGCAACGGTTCGCGTTCGGCCATGGCCACCTACTCAGCTAGCGACAACATGTTCCGCCGCGTCGATAAGGGGCAAGCATATGGAATTCAGCCACGTAACGCCGAGCAAGCATTTGCCCTGACTGCATTGCTTAATGATCAAGTCAGATTAGTAACAATCGCCGGAAAAGCAGGGACCGGCAAAACTCTTCTTGCGCTAGCCGCAGCACTCGAATCGAGGGCCCGCTATAGGCAAATTCTTTTAGCGCGTCCCATCGTACCGCTGTCCAACCGAGATCTTGGCTATTTGCCGGGTGATATCCAAGAAAAACTCGATCCCTACATGCAACCACTTTTTGATAATTTAAACGTAATTCGGGGGCAATTTAAGGAAAATGACCAAAATGCCCTGAGAATTCGTGAAATGTTGGATAAAGAGAAGCTCGTGATCACACCGCTCTCCTACATCCGAGGTCGGAGTTTGCAGCGGATGTATTTCATCATTGATGAAGCACAAAATCTTACGCCCCATGAGGTAAAAACGGTGATCACGCGGGCGGGTGAACGAACCAAAATTGTCCTGACTGGCGATCTACAGCAAATTGATCAACCGTATCTCGATGCCCTCTCTAATGGGTTGAGTCACCTGATCAATCGGATGACCGGGCAGCCACTCTATGCGCATATAACGCTTGAGAAAGGGGAACGCTCCGAACTTGCTGATCTGGCAACTACGCTCCTCTAGGGTGACAGGGCAGGGCGGGTCGGTTACGCTGAAGGGAGTTCCACCCCTTGGAGTAATCAGATGCATAAATCTTTCGAAACAAGAATAGAAACGCGACGCGCCTTTCTGAAAACCGCTGCCGCTGCAGGTGCAACGGCGGCTGTTGCGTCTCGACGAACCTTTGCGGCATCTGAAGACAGCACCTACTTCGCTGGCGCTGCTGAGCGAGAGATAACACCGCCGGTAGGCATGGAAATAACTCATTTTGTGCGGGAAAATATTGGTGTGCATGATCCTCTGTACGTTCGGGCGATTGTGCTGCGGGACACACACGGAAAACAAATTGCACTCATTAGTGCCGATGCTCTTGGCGCAGGCTTTGCAACCTGTGACGAGATAAGAAATCGCGTCAAAGCGGAATGCGGCGTGGATGAAGCTTGGTTCTCCTGTAGCCATACGCATTCTGGACGATGGATTCTATCAACACCCACCCCGGGTCGAAACTACACAGAAGAGCTCATGTGGGATGACGGTACGCACGTGGCTCTCACGGAAAGGCCTGAGGAACTTGCCTGGAACACATCGGTGCATAAAAAAATCATTGATGCCGTTCACGAGGCAATCCAAAGGCTCCAACCGGCGGAACTACGGACCGGACGGGCAGCAGTGAAAGTTGGCATAAATCGTCGCGTTACTCGGCCGGACGGATTCACGCACATGGGCTGGAATCGAGAGGGTCTGATTGTTCCCTGGGTCAGCACGCTTTCGGCCCACAATAAAAGCACGTCTCAACCGATCTTTGTGCTATTTGAGCATGCGGCGCATCCGGTGACAGTGCCGCACACGAGCAGATTAGTGAGCGCAGACTTTCCCGGGGCTGCAGTTGCAAAATTAAGAAAATCGCTGCCCTCAGATTGCATCGCCGCGTTCGGCCAAGGCTGCAGCGCAAATATTAATAGCTTTCCACTTCGAACCACTCACCAGGACGCTGAAGCGGCCGGGATAAAACTCGGCGAGGCGGCACTTTTAGCGGTGGGTAATTCGAAACCTATTACCGGAAATTCGATCCGTATAAAAACGGTTCCGACGGTGCTGCCAACCATGCCGCTACCAAGCGAAGCGTTAGTGGAATCACAACTTAAGATCCAGATCAAATATCCTGCGAGGATTAAGCAGCTTGAAAGGATCGAGTCATACCGCGCAACAGGCAAGGCACCGCCGCCGCGTAGGTTTGACGCCCATGGTGTCATGCTGGGGAGTGAATTCTGTCTCGTTGGACTCCCGTTTGAACATTTCAGCCAAACAGAGCGCTGGCTCGATCGGCAGGCACCGTTTGCCAACACGATGGCGTTTACACTCACCAATGGTGGCCGTGGATACATTGGCAGCGACAAAGGCCTCGCGATGGGGCCTAACGGTGGCTATGAGGCGGGTTGCATGCCCAACTGGAGTGCGCACGAAGTGATGTCGCCAAACCTCGGTCCCCCAGCTGTAGGAAGCGAAAAGATCATTCAGGGTGCAATTATGGCATTATGGGCATAACTCGGCGAATGTTTTGTATCGCTATTGGTGCGCCACTACAACACTCTTCAGATTAACGAATTCATGGATGCCCGCGCGTCCCAGCTCACGTCCAAATCCACTTGATTTGGTTCCGCCAAAGGGAATCCGCGGATCACTTCGAACAAAATCATTCACCGCTAAACAACCTGCATCGATTTCATAGGTAGCAAGCTCTGCGCCTCGCGCAGCATCCTTCGTGAATATCCCACCGCCGAGCCCGAACCGCGTATTCCCGGCAAGTGCAATTGCACGCCTCGTGTCCTCAGCTCGAACGAGTGATACTACAGGCCCGAATATTTCTTCGTCAAATGCTGGCATGCCGACCGTAATATTTTCCAGTAATGTTGGCGGATACCACCACCCGGC
>JAYYJN010000283.1:0-15810 GCA_036146215.1 Planctomycetota bacterium | reverse complement strand
TCGCGTGATTTCTGGTCGATTGCTCGATGACCATGTCGCCATTATTCAACAACTCGATCTGACCGGGTCCCCCCAAAACGCTCCAAGACGTCAGGTCGACATTAGATGTGATGATTTCTGCCAACGCTTCTTGAGTCAATTTATGATCTACGTTTTGAACGTTAAAACGACTGGTTTTATAGGTTCTTTTTGTGAGCTGATTCTCGGCAGTCATAATGGTAGTTACCAACATTTCCTTGCCTTTGACACTCCATGTCAAGCGACGATCTACATCTTTCAGAGATTGCTCAAGCACACCGAGCGTCGATCCGTTTTTGATTTCACAGTTGACCGGCGCGTTAACTTCGATTCCTAAATCTCTCAGCGACTTGCTGTCGATTTTAATGTCGAGTTTGCTTTCTCGGGCGATGGTGTTAATGACGTTTCGAAGCGGTTCCTCGTCAAATTTTACACTCATTTTTTTTTGCAATTGAGATCCGACGTCTTTGAGTTCCTCAATCCCGGACAGCAAGGGTACGGATTTTCTTTTGACGGGGACTAATTTTTTTCTAATCGATTTATGATTTTGGATTTTTTTGTGTACGGCGGTTTCATTGTGGATCACCAATGCATTATTCGCGAAAAAAATTGTCCCCGCACCGTCGCCATCATCGGCGTCGCTATCAAGCCAAGATCCAGGCTCGACTTTACGTATCAAATATGAACGTATCGAATCCACAATCATGAAGTCTCTTGGACTGATAGGAGCGGGATTAATTTTGTATACGACTGTAGTGGGCTCAGCAAAACAGTTGTCGATTGATGTCGATATAGGAAGCATTGATGTAAGAAGTATCGACGTAAGCAGTTTTATTCGGAAATTCACCATGAATGCCTCTGCATGTGTGCGAACCTAGTTTAATGTGTGGCTAAAAAATCACTATTTTGAAGCGGATGGGGAGGGATTCGAACCCCCGGTACGGTCACCCGTACAGCAGTTTTCAAGACTGCCGCCTTAGTCCACTCGGCCACCCATCCCGCCCGACACCCTTTTGAGGGTGCTCGGGAGATTCGACTCTACCGCCCGATTCGCCTGCCTGTCAAACGGGGCGACGGTTCGAATCCTGCTGCAAGGCGTCAGACACCGGAAGTCGCGACATTCAATGAAGATAAAATTTTTGAAACAGGCACAATCACAGACAGTCGTTAACGGATTACGGCCCTGGATCAATCTTGGCAATCGACCTGATCAAGTCTTCTTCATTGCGGAAAAAACATGCCGCGTGAGCTTGACATTAACATCGAGGGAGGCAAGGAATCCCTGATATATGCCCGGTTTCCGATTCTGTTTCACAGGGCGATGAGATAAAATGAAGTTGGATCGGAAATCGACCAAGTGGGAGCCGAGAGATTTTGAGTCATGCGATTTTTAATGTTTTTCTTGACCACGACAGCTCTTTCCTGCGGTTGCTCACAGAACAGTGGACAAGACAATGTATCGACTTCGGGTGTGGTCCCTAAAGCAGATACGTCTTTGGTCGAACCGGGCACGCTTCACGCCGAGAATGCAGAATCGGAATCAGAGCGACCGCCCGGGATGGTGCTGATTCCGGCAGGAAAATTTCACATGGGCGGTGACGCCGGTGAGATGGGAGGAAATTCGCATTCACATCAAACATCCTATCCGATCCACGAAGTGATGTTGGATGCATTCTGGATCGATGCGACGGAAGTGACCAATCGAGACTTTGCCAAGTTTGTTGAAGCCACCGGTTACGTTACATTTGCTGAAAAACCGCTGTCCAAAAAAACACGCGACGAGCTCAAGTTGGCAGCCGCGTATAATCTTCGCCAGTTGAAGCAAGAGTTACTTCACTGTAGTCCGGACCAGAAGAAGGCCATTGAAGCAACGATTGAACGTGTCGAAAACGCTTCAAAGTTATCTCAGGCCACCGCTGGCGCCATTGTGTTTTCAAAACCCAAATCCGAACTTTATAACAGCACAGATATCAACCAGTGGTGGCGACTCGAACCGACGGCCAATTGGCGAATGCCAGAGGGCCCCGGAACAAGTTGGAAGGATCGGATGGATCATCCGGTCGTTAACGTGTCGTACGAAGACGCGCAGGCCTACGCGAAATGGGCCGGTAAAAGACTCCCGACGGAGGCAGAATGGGAGAAGGCAGCGCGGGGTGGATTAGATCGGCTTCCCTATGCCTGGGGCCGCGAGATGTTCCCCGAAGGGAAAGATATTTGGATGGCAAATATTTGGCAGGGTGAGTGGCCGCACAATAACATTGCATCCGACGGATATGTGATGACATCCCCGGTAAAGACATTCCCCCCGAATCCGTTTGGGCTCTATGATATTGCGGGTAATGTTTGGGAGATCGTTTCAGATTCTTATCACCCGCAGGCTTATGCGATGAAGTCTGCGGGGACCCGAAATCCAAAAGGACCATCCCGCCAACAAGTTGCTCAACCTGGCCAAAGAGTAATCTTGAGAGTGACGCGTGGAGGTTCGTTTCTGTGCTCGGACGTTTGGTGTAAGGGCTATCAACCCGGTGCAAGACAGCCCTTTGACAATGAATCCCCCAGCAATCACACCGGTTTTCGATGTGCAATGGATGCGATTAACGTGGTCGATTAAGTCAAAAACCGCTCGGCAAAGCGAAATCGACGGCGAGGTGAAACGTCACGTTATTTCAGGGTAGCGGTCGCCATTTCATCGATCTGATTCGCAACCGCAAACCGTTTTGCATTCTCTTTGTTGCGGAGTGTCCATCCGGAATCTGTATTAGCGGGACTATCGTCGAAAAGATTTCATGGCCACGGTCAGACCCTGCCTCACTGCTCCGGTGCGGTGTGTCCGCCGCAATGCATCGGGCGTGCTAGCACCGCACCAGAACATGGTTCAGCCAACTCGCAACACATTGGTGGAAATTTCGTGCTTGATGCTTGATGTGGGCAAACCCGGACAATTCCAGCCACCGTGTTAAAAAACACTTTGCCTGAATCCTCCGCTTCTTTTCCACACCTTTTAATCTGGGGGCACGTTCCAGCCGTTTCGCCGACGAAGTCCGGGCAGAGGCAGCGATCCGCGTGATGATTGAGCAAGGTCCGTTTGTGGCACTGTTTGGTGGCGCTGCATTGCTATTGCTGTGGCTCGATTCTGATCAGGGGCGGTGCCGAAAATTTTGCCCAGGCCGAAAAAGCCTTACTCGAAGCGATCGAACTAGAGCTGAAAACTTTGACTATTCCTGTCCGGCGGCCATACTTTACTTGGAATGCAGTCAACTCAAGCAAAAGTTAGCACGATCTGCGGCATCTTCAGACACGTGTGTCGGGTTTGCTAATGGCTGCTGATGGCAAAACAATGGCAAAACAGTGGGTATACGAAACGTCGAAGCGGTTACGTACGGACGGATCAACAGCTGCAAAGGGAAAATCGGCAATGGAAAATAAAGTGATGCTGAGATCGATGGTGAGTGAGGGGGCGACTCACCATCGGTCTTTTTATCCGCGGCGTTTGATTTTGACCCTCTACACGGCTTTGCTCTTTTTTATGACGCATAATCCGCTGGTGCATGCCGAGTCGGCCGAAGAGACCTCGTGGTTCGATGGATTATTGATGGGTCTGGTTCGTTTTGGTCACGATCTTCGTCTCGAGCGACCCGATAAATGGTTTCACTTGGCGGCTTTTTTGGTTCTCGGTCTGCTGGCATTCTGGACGGCTGCAGCACGTCAAAAGAAGACGTCCGCCGATTGCCGCTGGATAACTGGTGGCTGGATGATTGTCCTAGGTCTGTTAATTTGGGGCTGGCTGGATGAAGCAACGCAGCCCTTCTTCGGCCGCCATTTTGACTGGAACGATTATCTGGCCAACGCGGTCGGAATTTTTCTAGCAGCAATTTTGGCTGCAATGCTCTATGTCACGCGCAGCATCTGGTGCAAGTTACGTTCTGGCTTTGCGACGGGGTAAGTGTCTCTTTCAGCCAGTCGGGTCTGGGGCCGCCCGATCGCGACTGCTATAACGGGCAAAGCGAATTCAATCCGCTTCAAGAGGTCAGTCGATGCTACTCACACCCCTGCTCCATCCGGAAATCAACGCAGTTCTAGCGATGGCTGGACACCATTCCAAGGTTCTTATCGCGGATGGAAATTATCCCGCTTCGACGACCCTTGGGCCGAATGCCAAACTGGTGAGTTTGAATCTTGCGCCCGGTGTGGTCACTGTCACTCAGGTTCTTGAGGCACTGGTCGGTGTGATTCCAATCGAAAAAGCCGAAACCATGATGTATGAAACCGATGGCCCCTATGCGCTCGATGCAGATCCGCCGGTCTGGCGGGAGTATCGCGAGGTTTTTGAACGAGCAGAGATCGAGTTGGAGCTGAGCCCGATTGAAAAGTGGGATTTTTACCCGGCGGTCAACACGCCCGACCTGGCCCTCACGATCCAAACGGCGGACCAGCAGCGGTTCGCCAATCTTTTGTTGACCATCGGGATACGCATGGATTGATCCGCTCATGATTCGCTCTTGTGTCACAATCAGTCTTGTGGAAGAGGCCCGTGGCGGCCCGTTTGTTTTCTCGGATGATCTCGTCGCAGGTTGTAAAGCCGCTCAAGACATTGGTTTTGATGCGGTTGAGATTTTTGCTCCTTCCGCCGATGTCCTTAAGCAATTGCCACTCGCTCAAGTGCTTGCCGATCACAATCTTCGCCTCGCGGCGGTTGGTACGGGGGGCGGTTGGGTACTGCATCGTTTGTCGCTGACCAGCCCATCTTTTGAGGAGCGGAAAGCAGCAGAAGATTTTATCCGCCACATGATTGATGCCGGTGCGATCCACGGCGCAATGGCGATTATCGGTTCGATGCAGGGTTCATTCCATCCGCCTCTCAATCGGCAAAGCGGGATCGGCTATCTGGGCGAATCACTCACTCGGCTCGGTGAACACGCAGCAACTACAGGTGTTTCCTTGCTATATGAGCCACTTAATCGCTACGAGACGAATCTTGTGCATCGACTGGAGGATGCTCAGCAATTACTCATCGATGCAGGCGCTGAGAACGTGCGTTTGCTTGCCGACCTTTTTCATATGAATATTGAAGAAGTTCAGATCGCAGAAGCCCTCATGCGCTGCGGGTCGCGACTGGGACATGTGCATTTAGCCGATTCGAATCGTCGAGCGGCAGGGATGGGGCATCTTGACTATGGTCCGATCGCCACAGCACTTGCCCAAAGTAATTATGATGGTTATCTATCAGCCGAGGTGTTTCCGCTGCCGACTTCCGAAGAAGCAGCGCGTCAGACAATCGAATCGATCCGCACACTGTTTTCTGCTGCTCTGCCGCACTAAGTAGTGCGAGATACTACATGCCGCTTTGCAGGGCCTGCAGATGCCGCGTGAAGTGCTCGGCAAGCACTGCGGTATAAGTCTCGCTTTCCCTTGAGAGCAACTTGATGAGCTCGGTGCCAAGCGGACCTGAGAGTACGGATCCGAAAGTGCAATGTAAAACTTGTCTTCCCGGAGCAACGAAACCCTTTCCTTCAGGAACCTCATCCCAAAGTTCCAGATAAACGCGTTCCAGTTGTCGGATATCTGCGAGGTCTGCCTCGCAAGGTGTTTCTTCTAGGGTTGCCGAAACGTGATAGGTCGCCCGATCGGTTTCGTAGCGTTCGCGCGAAAAAATCACGATCCGCCGGAATAAATCTTCGTCGCAACGGGCAGCCACTCGTAACGCTTCCAGATACGAAGTGCCGGCTGTCTTGACGTGAAATCTTCCGCCGGTCGCACGGGCCAGCGCGCCATACATCGAGAGTTTATCCGATCCAGAATGCAGGCTGAGTTTGTAGGGACCCAGTGCCGAGGCAATGGCAGCGTGCTGCTTCAGTGATGATTCCAGTGCCTCTAAATCGCCCTTGTAGTCGACACCCTTTTCAAAGTCGCCGATAAATCGCGGTGCAAGGCTCACCAGTGGCATGCCACTCGCGAGACACTCACTCGCAATAATCGCATGCTCGGCCAGCGTGGTCGGTTGCAGAGTCTCATCGACCGACAACTCGATCTCATAGTCTCGTCCCGCCGCCTGATTGGTCTGGCGAATAAACTGAGCCAGAGAGATTGCATGGGCAATGGCTGACCCGTATTTCACCGCCGCTCGCAGGCAGACCTCCTCGGAGAATTCAATCTTTACCGGGCCGAATGCATGTGTCTGACCGCAATATGTATCAAACCAGTGAATTTGCTCTGCGATGGCCGCATACTTTTCACGTAGTTGCGCGACACTGTAGTCATCAGCTGCCTGATCTACTTGGTCGGAGGGATCAATCGTAAAAAAACAAAATCCAGCGTCGACCGTGCGGGTGACATCCTCCGTAGTCTTCAGGTGGTCGGCATCAGCGCCGGTGATGGTTGACCCGCCCGCGGCCTGCATTCCTGCAATCGCGTCTTGCATCACTTTGTCCGGCGATCGCCCCGTACGAGTCATCTCTCGGATCGATTGTTGCGCATAGATAGGGGCAATGCGATCGCCACTTTGCCGTATCGCCGCAACATGACCCGGCGTTGCCAGTCCGATTCGATCACCGAAACCGAAACTGGCTTTTAGTCCAAGGCAAACGGGAGCAAGTTCTGACAAGGGAATGTCCGGTCGGTTGGGGGAATGCAGTAAGCGCGGTAGAGCCCTATAATGACGACACACCGGCGAGGGTCAAGCGGGCATTGCCGTCTGTGTCACACTTGATGTTCTGATTCCCTTCACGCACACCATTTTTGCTTATGCAGTATCGATCGCTCGGCCAGACGGGAATGAAAATTTCCACACTCAGCTTCGGTGCCTCATCGCTCGGTGCTGAATTTCGCAAGATCGATATTCCTGAAGCGCTGCGCACGGTGCGCGTTGCACTCGATTGCGGAATAAATTTTATAGATACCTCACCTTATTACGGTCGGGGTTTGAGCGAATCGCTACTGGGTCAGGTGCTTGGCGACATACCACGCGAGAGCTATTACCTGGGAACCAAGTTAGGCCGTTATGCACCCGCACATTTCGATTTTTCCGCTCGTCGCGTCGCGGAAAGTGTGGATGTGAGCCTGCAGCGGATGAAGGTTGATTATCTTGATGTGATACTGTGCCACGATGTCGAGTTCGTGGATCTGGACCAAATTATCAAGGAGACTCTGCCCGCATTAGAAGAGATTCGCGCACAGGGAAAAGTCCGATTCATCGGGGTCTCCGGTTATCCTATGAAGATGTTCCGTCATTTTCTGGAGCACGCAGACCTCGATGTGATTCTTTCCTATAACCATTACACACTACAGAACACGATGCTGATGGATCTGGTGCCTGCTTGTGAGCGGCAGGGGGTCGGTGTAATGAATGCTGCACCGTTCAGCGCACGCTTACTCAGCACCGCGCCGCTGCCCCCCTGGCACAAAGCGCCTGGCTGGGTGCGTGATGTGGCGGCCCGCGCGGCGGCACACGCAGCCAAAGCGGGCTCTGATATTGCGCGGTTGGCTCTGCAGTATGCGATTGCACCCGCATCGCTCACCACCTGCGTGACCGGTTCGGCGAATCCCGACCGGGTTGCCGAGTGGTGCCGCTGGGCGGAAGAACCACTCGACCAGGATCTTTTGGTCGAAGTGTTAAATATCCTGGAACCGATTCATAACTGGTTTTATCTGGAAGGATTACCTGAGAACAACGACCCGTTGCCCGAACGATATTTATCGACAGGAGTCGCCCCGGGAGGGCTGACCTGATGCAAGCAATTGAGCTTTCCGAGCCCCAAACATTCCGCATGATCGAGATTCCGGAGCCATCAGCGCCGGGTCCGGGCGAAGTGCTGGTGCGAACGCATCGCTGCGGCATTTGTGGGACGGACGTGAGCGGATATCTGGGAAAGATGCCTTTTTTTGAGTATCCCCGCATACCGGGGCACGAACTGGGTGTCGAGGTACTCTGCATCGGCGAGGGAGTGACCAATGTCGCGGTGGGCGATCGTTGCAGTGTGGAGCCCTACATGCACTGTGGCCGTTGTTATGCGTGCCAGCAGGGAGCAATTAACTGTTGCGAACAATTAAAAGTGATCGGAGTGATGATTGATGGAGGGCTTCGACCCCAGTTTGTGTTGCGGGCGGAAAAATTACATTCTTCGTCCCAGCTCTCCTTCGATCAACTGGCCTTGGTCGAGACGTTAGCCATTGGTTGCCACGCAGCGGATCGGGGCAGCATCCGTCAGGGCGAGACCTGCTTAGTGGTCGGCGCTGGTCCGATTGGCCTTGCAACGCTTGAGTTTGTGCGGCTTCGCGGAGCGCAACCGGTGGTGCTTGATCTCGACGCGCAACGTCTTGCTTTTTGTCGTGATCGGTTGGGGATCGAGCATGCGATCTTGCCGGAAGACGATCTGGTAGCGCAACTGAAATCGTGTTGCGACGGCCATCTTCCGGATGTGGTGATCGATGCGACAGGAAGTGACGCATCGATGTCGAAAAGTTTTTCCCTGGTCGCGCCTAAAGGCCGTTTAGTATTTGTGGGACTCACAACCGGTGAGGTCGTTTTTCGCCACCCGGTCTTTCATCGCCCGGAGGGAACCCTGCTCTGTTCTCGCAATGCACTGCCGGACGATTTCCGAAAGATCATAAATTGGATCCAGGAGGGGCGGATCGATACGAGTCCCTGGATCACCCATAAGATTCCCTTCGGCGAAGTTGCTCAACAGTTTCCGCAGATTATTCGGCCCGAGGCGAAAGCTATCAAAGCGATGATTGAGGTGAGCTAAGAGATCGGCCGAGGGAGAATTGAAGAAATGACCACCACGATCGACGCGCATCAGCACTTTTGGGACCTCACACAGAGCGACACTTTCGACTACGCGTGGCTCTCAGCGCCCGATAAAACAGCGATCCACCGTTCCTACTTGCCCGAGGACTTACGACCGCAAATCCGAGCTGCCGGTATCGATCGGACCATTTTTGTGCAAACGCAGCACTCGCTTGCCGAAAATATCTGGGTTTTAAAGCTAGCCGAAGCGAACTCATTTATCGCCGGTGTAGTGGGTTGGGTAGATTTACAGAGCAAAGATTGCGAAGCCCAGGTTCGCGCGTTGGTGGCGGAAGAAAAATTCGTAGGGGTGCGGCATATCACACACGATGAAGTGGATGATGACTTTATCATCCGACCCGACATCGTGCAGGGGCTCCGGGTGCTGGAAAAATATGAAGTGCCGTTCGATCTTTTGTTTTTTGTAAAACATCTACGGCACGTGGTCACTCTCGCTGAACAATTGCCGACGCTACCGATGGTGATTGATCACTTGGCAAAACCGGAAATTGCAGCGGGACGCATGGAAAATTGGCGAGATCATTTTATGGCGGCAGCAGAGTATCCGAATGTCTATTGCAAGCTTTCGGGCTTGGTAACCGAAGCAAACTGGAATCACTGGAAGGTGGACGACTTAAGGCCCTATGTGGAATTTGCACTTGAATGTTTCGGACCGACTCGTTTGATGTTCGGATCGGATTGGCCCGTGTGTGAACTGGCCGGCCAGTACGGTGAGATTGTTGCAGCATTGCGAGAGTTACTTGCCGATTTGAGCGTTACGGAGCAGCAGCAGATATTCGGCAAGACAGCTGAGCAGTTTTATCGCCTTGCGCCGAGCGATGGCACCGCTAGCAGTAGGTCGACCTGACATTGACGCCCTATCGGGTTTCACTAGAATGACGCAATTCCTTATTTTAACAGTCGCATGCTCCCGTCCCGGGCTGGCGGTTCAACCTCTCTGCGTTGACTTCCGATGGACTCATCTTTGACTGAAGTGCCAGAAAGACAACAAGCGGTGGAAAAGAAGCCTGAAAAAAATATGGCGGAAGACAAAACAGACAATCGCGATGTGGGTATGCATGAAGCAGCCCGTCGTGAAAAACTGGAAAAGATTCGTGCCCTCGGAATTGATCCTTGGGGCACGCGGTTTGATGATCATATGCCGATCGGCAAGGTGCGAGATCGGGAGCAGGAAATCGTCACCGACCCGGCCGACGCGGATGGAAAATCCGAGCAGCATGGCCCTCGGGTGCGGGTCGCCGGTCGACTTGTTCTTCAGCGGCGGAAGGGAAAGCTGATCTTTGCCGATCTTCAGGATTGGACCGGTAAGATTCAACTCTTTATCGGTAAAAATCAAGTTGGCGAAGAGAACTGGCAACTTGCGCAACTGTTGGATTTGAGTGATATTGTCGGAGCGGATGGCGAGCTGAAAAAAACCCGTACCGGCGAGCTGACGATCTTTGTGGAAAAGCTCTATTTTCTAACCAAGTCGTTGCTGCCGCCACCGGAAAAGCACCATGGTCTGACAGATCCGGAGCTTAGGCAGCGGATGCGGTATCTCGACTTGGTTCACACTGAGGGGGTCACAGAGCGATTTCTAGATCGCACTCGGATTGTCCGTTCAATCCGTCGCACTCTTGATGGTCAAGATTTTGCGGAAATCGAAGGACCCACGCTTCATTCGATTGCCGGAGGAGCTGCGGCCCGTCCGTTTCACACCCACCATAACGCCCTCGATATACCTCTCTTTATGCGGATTGCTCTAGAGTTGCATCTGAAACGCCTGCTGGTGGGCGGTATCGAACGTGTTTACGAGCTTGGTCGTGTTTATCGCAATGAAGGCATCAGCCCAAAACATAACCCCGAATTTACGATGCTTGAGGTATATCAGGCTTACGGAAATTACGAATCGATGATGGATTTGACCGAAAAAATCATCACCGATGCACTCGCAGCGTGTCAGCGTCCGCTGCGTGTGCAATATGGAGAGCAGGAAATTGACTTTACTCCGCCGTTTGCTCGCCGAAGTTACGACGAGCTCTTTGCCGAGCACACGGGGATTGATCCACAGAATGCCGCTGCCGTGGCCGCGATGGCCGAGTCGCTTGGATTTGAGACTGCCGGCAAGCATCCAGACGTGGTCAAGAATGAAGTTTTTGAGGCGAAAGTGGAAGATGCCCTTGAGGGCCCCATCTTCGTGATCGATTATCCCTCGAGCATTTGCCCGTTGACCAAACGGAAAGCGGATGATCCGACGATTGCCGAACGGTTTGAATTGTTTGTGCAGGGGATGGAGGTTGCCAACGCGTACACCGAACTGAATGATCCGGATCTGCAAGAACAACTTTTTTTAACTCAACTCGAGGGCCAGAAAGAAGAAGACTCCATGGCCAAAATGGACCATGATTTCGTGCGTGCCTTGAGGCATGGCATGCCACCGGCAGGCGGGTTGGGGATCGGAATCGATCGGTTGGTCATGCTGCTGACCGGTAGTTCTTCGATTCGTGATGTCATTTTATTTCCTCTGCTCCGCCCGGAGCATGAGGCATGAGTTGTGGTTACGGATTCAACCAAAACTAACTAATAAACTAACCCTTGTCCTTGCCAAAGGATTGGCCATGTACAAGTTAATTCTCTGCTGGCGCTACCTGCAGACCCGCTATATCGCGCTGGCCTCGGTGATCAGCGTCACCCTCGGGGTAGCGACGTTGATCGTCGTCAATAGTGTGATGAGTGGATTCACGCACGAGATGCAATATCGGATCCATGGTATTCTCTCGGACCTCGTTTTTGACGGCCACGGCTTGGAAGGATTTTCTGACAGTCAGTGGCACATGGATCGGATTCGTAAGATTGCCGGGGACGACATTGAAGCGATGACGCCCACGGTGCATGTCCCGGCAATGCTCAACTATCGGGTTGGTCAGCGTTGGGTTCACAGGCAGGTGAATTTTATCGGGATTGATGCAAAGACATATGCACAAGTCAGCGATTGTGCAAACTATTTACAGCATCCCGAAAATCGGACGGAGCCGAGTTTTGAGTTACGCGAGGGCGGCTACGATCTTCATGATCGTGAGCTGGGTGAGGAATCCCCGTATCGACATGGTATGGAGATGGCCGGATGGCCGCATCGACGTCGTCTGGCGGCAGAGGAAAAAGCGTGGCTTGCAGCGCAGAAAAGAAATCGGCCCGAACTCACCACACCGGAAAGGGTTGGCCGCGCTGATCCGTTTTCCGGTATCGATACTCCGCTACGGGCGGCAGAGAGTGAGGAAGGCGTCGAGCAGCAGTGGGGTCCACTGAGCGAAAGTCAGGTCTTTGACAAAGCGACGCAGCAGGAGACAGGAGTAATCATCGGCTACGCGCTCGCTCAGGTACTGGGGCATGAGGGAGACCATTATTTTCTGGTCCTTCCCGGTGACGACGTCAAGCTAACTTTCCCTACGGCCGGTACACCTCCGAAGGCGGTCAGTGGTAGTTTCACGGTCGTCGATTTTTATCAAAGCAAGATGAGCGAATACGATTCAGCGTTCGTTTTTGCACCGCTGAAAAAGCTACAAGAGATGCGCGGTATGATCGATCCGACGACTGGCATTGCCAATGTAAACTCCATTCAGATCAAACTGCGTGAGGGGGCAGACCTCGAGGCGGTGCGCGACAAGCTACGCGCCGCTTTCCCACCGGAAATTTATGCAATCTCAACCTGGCGCGATAAGCAGGGTCCCCTGCTTGCTGCCGTTCAGATGGAAACAGCGATTCTCAATATCCTTCTATTTCTGATCATCGCGGTTGCGGGGTTTGGAATCCTGGCAATCTTTTTCATGATCGTTGTCGAGAAAACAAAAGATATCGGCATCCTCAAATCACTCGGTGCTTCAGGAACCGGTGTGATGGCCATCTTCCTCTCGTATGGTCTGCTGCTAGGAAGCGTAGGGTCGGGCGCGGGTCTTGTGTTAGGCTTGCTCTTTGTGCGCAACATCGACAGTGTCCGCCAAGGGGTCGAGTGGATTAGTGGTCAACCTGTGTTTGATCCCTCGATCTATTACTTCCAACAGATTCCTACGCTTGTCGATCCAAAGATGATCGTCTGGGTCATTGCTGGAGCTATGGCAATCGCCGTTGTCGCGAGTGTATTGCCGGCCCTACGGGCCGCACGTCTTCACCCGGTAGAGGCCCTTCGTTATGAGTAGCAGTGCAAGTCAGGCCACCGAACATTCGACCACCCATGTCGCACGCTCCTCTGGCGGAGGTGGAAACCCGGAGGGTGGAGCGCACATTTTGAGCACATGGGATGCCAGCAAAAGTTCATTTCAGGAATCCTTTTTTCAAATCGCTGCGCGGGGAGTGCACAAAAAGTATCACAAAGGTGCGAACGATATCCCGGTACTCCGAGGCATCGATATCGAAATCCGAGAGGGTGAGTTTCTGGCCATTATCGGCCAGAGTGGTTGTGGTAAAAGCACACTCCTGCACCTGATGGGTACACTTGATCAGCCTGATGCGGGAGAAATCTATTTGGCCGACAATCGCATTGACAACTTGCCGGCATCTGCACGGGATCGTTTACGGAATGAAACATTCGGCCTTATTTTTCAATTTTACCATTTGCTACCCGAGTTGAACGCGCTGGGAAATGTGCTGTTGCCATTGATGATCCGTCATGGCTTTTTCGGCTATTTGCGCAATCGACGGGTTTTCCGGAAACGGGCCAAAGCGCTACTCGAGAAGGTTCAGTTAAGTCATCGTTTGAAGCATAAGCCCCGAGAGCTTTCGGGAGGTGAAATGCAGCGAACTGCCATTGCACGAGCACTGATCAATCAACCGAAGGTGCTGCTCGCGGATGAGCCGACCGGAAATCTTGATCGGGCTGCTGGGCAGGAGATTATCGATATCTTGCGAAACTTGAACGCGAGTGAAAATCTCACTATAGTCATGGTCACGCACGACGAAAAAATTGCCCAGCAGGCCGACCGTACGGTGCGTCTTGTCGAAGGACGAATCGAGTAGGTTTGAATCGTGCTGCGGTGGCCCGTAACGGTGCGGGTCCGATTCAAGTCCAAACCATTGAAGTGAGAAGCTTTTGGCAACTCAAGTTTACATCAACGGGACCTTCTTTGACAAAGAAGAAGCACGCATCAGTGTATTCGATCACGGTTTGCTCTACGGCGACGGGGTCTTTGAGGGACTCCGCAGCTATGCGGGTAAAGTGTTTCGCCTTCGAGAGCATCTTGAACGATTGTATGAGTCGGCATTGGCAATTCATTTGCAGATTCCGATGGAAATTGACCCACTTGCCGACGCGGTCAATGAGTCGCTTCGAGTCAACGGCATCGACGACGGGTACGTAAGGCTGGTAGTGACCCGCGGTGCAGGAACACTGGGACTCGATCCGGCGCAAACGAGCGATCCTCAGGTAATTATTATCGCCGATCGAATTACCCTGTATCCCGAGGAGTTTTATACGAACGGACTGAAATTGGTCACCGTAAGCACGGTCCGCAATCACCCAGCGGCGCTGAGTCCACGGATTAAGTCACTCAACTACCTCAACAACATTCTGGCAAAAATTGAAGGCAAGCAGGCCGGTTGCATTGAGGCGCTGATGCTCAATCACAAGGGTGAAGTCGCTGAATGCACGGGCGATAATATTTTTCTGGTTCGAAAAGGAGGGCTACTTACGCCGCCGCGCGAAGCAGGCATTCTGGACGGCATCACGCGGCAGGCAGTTTGCGAATTGGCGAACGAGGCGGGATTGGAGGTTCAGGAAATACCATTGACTCGCCATGATGTTTTCATTGCTGACGAGTGTTTCCTGACAGGTACGGCCGCCGAAGTGATCCCGGTGATTGAGGTCGATAGCCGCCAGATCGGTGATGGTCGCCCCGGACCGATCACACGGGATCTGATTGAGCGGTTCCATCAATTGACCCGTCGTTAGTTTTTCTTGACGCCGTTTGAAGTTTCGATTTCCGATTTTTCGGATTCCTTATTGGCAGAGACTTTCTCCAGCAGCAGTACCCCCAGGCCGCCGGCAACCGCCAAACCTAGAAAAACTGCAATTTGCGCGCTTAACGGGCCGGTCGGTGGCTGCGAAGCGGACCAGGGCCAGAGACTGCGGAGCGAGCCGACCATGAACCCACAAAGCGTGCAGAGAGTGAGTTCATAGTAGCGGTCGAGCAAGATGCGAAGCAATTTAGTGAAAATTAAAATACCAACCACACAGCCTGCAACAAAGACAAGAACTCCCAACACGTTGTCAGCGGTAATCGCTCCCTGAGAGATCTGCTTGAGATAGCCGGTGACCTGTTTGTATGCGCCCAGCAGCAGCAGGATCAACGCACCGCTAATTCCAGGAAGAATCATCGCCGAAATTGCAATCGCACCGCAGCAGAAGAGATAAATTAAGCTAACTTGTGTCTCACTTGCCTCAGGCGAGGCATTTCCGATCATAAATGCGATGGCTCCTCCGGTTGCTGCAAGGATAAGGCCGGTAAGACTCCAGTCACTGACGCGACGCACGACCAGCAGCGTGGAAGCGGCAATCAGGCCAAAAAAAACTGCCAGCGTATTTGCTTCATATTTTTCGAGTAGCGTATGCATCAAAGATCCGAGACTGACGGTTCCGGCAACTACTCCAAGAGCAAGCGTAGTAAGGAAACGTAAGTCCACATGCTCGGTGGCAGTCTTCCAATCCCGGCGTTTTAGGGCATCAAACCATTCGCGATCAAAGTGACTCACTGCCGTGATCAGTCGTTGATAGATTCCTAGAATCAGAGCGATCGTGCCGCCCGAGGCACCAGGTATGATGTTCGCGCTACCCATGAGCAGCCCTTGAATAAACTGCGTACCGTCTCTTTTTTTGATCATTGGTTTTTGTCGGGTGGTGATCGCCGCGTGTAAGCTGATCTGTTGCAGAGCGTTTGTGTATCGTGAGTTTATTACTTCCCGGTCAAAATGGCTCGTGAGGGATCCTGTTTAACTACCGAACCAGTCATGGGATAGGG
>JAYYJN010000282.1:0-2917 GCA_036146215.1 Planctomycetota bacterium | reverse complement strand
GGAAGAAATCCACCTAATAACGAACTCAGCACCAAAAACGCCGAATAGATAGAGATCACAACGAATTGCTGCACAGGAAACCTCGGTTCTGGTATGATGCGGTCGCTCAGCACCAATTAGCTTCCAGAAGAGTTTGCACGTCAAGGAGTCTCGGTAAACTCCGGTCGCGCGAGAAAGCAAAATCGGGTAGAGCAGCCTTTTTGAGACTTACGATCCATCTACCTCTGGTGAAATACTGAGTCATGACCGCAGCGGACTCGAATCAGCACATCGAACCTACATGTGCAGCAGATGATCACGGGATCCCGAACAATGAACTCTTGCGTGAAGAGGATTGTCACCGTGCCGCGGCCATGTTCAGCGCATTAGGTGACCCGAACCGCTTGCGATTGCTGGGCCTTCTCATCGGCCGCGAGATGTGTGTCACGGAGATTTCTTCTATTCTCAATGACAATCTGCCGGCAATTTCGCAACGATTAAAACTACTTCGCAGTGAGCGAATAGTAAGTCACCGACGAGAAGGTAAACATGTTTTTTACCGATTAGATGACGAACATGTGGTCGCTTTGATCCGCAACGCGATTGATCACGTGGGACATGCTTAAGCGGTCAAACGACCCCATGCGATCAAAAAAATTGCTGCTTAGCCATCTATTCTGCCAGGCCAGCCAATTCGCAGAGATTGGCTGCCATCACCGGTTGCGGGCAACTCCATACCAAGAAGAAAAGTGATTCTCTGCACAAGCGTCCTGCCGGATGACCCTCAACGTAACCAGCGCCCTTAACCGCTGCCAAGGCTGCCTGCGATCCGCGAATCGCAAGGCTGTTGGCCCGCCCTCGAAGCTCGCCTGCAGAACAAACTTGATCACCCTTCGCTAACGCTAAAAGTTCTTCTCGAGCTTGGTATTGCTCGGCACGCAAACGATCCGCTGGCTCTTTTAGGTCACCTCGGTCTAGGCTTTGCTGCTCGATGATGCCAATCGCTGCATCCGCCAGACCAATTGCCAACGCTGAAGTCTGCAATCCACCGGTCGAAGCGCCGGTGGCCCCGATAAGAACTTCATGCTTGGGGCCAGCCAGAATCGCATCTGCTGCAACGCTCACGCCGTCAAAACGAACAGCGCCGGTCTGGCTGCCGTTCAGGGCCATCAGTCGGGACGGTGTATCGATCGAGACACCCGGCAGATCCATCGGCAGCAGGGCGAGAATTTGTCGCCCGTCCTCGATTTCTGCTCCCACGACAATCCAATCGATATGGGGGCTCCCGGTGACCCAAGGGCTAAAACCGTTGAGAACGAATCCATTGCCTTGCGGCTCGGCCGCTAAAGTCTTTTTGGTCAGGTGACGATGGCTCGTGGTCAAATGCGAAATTCCAAGGGAAGCCAGAGTACGTCCCGAGAGAAGATCTTCTAGGACCCGATCCACGATCGCTGACTCGCTTGCCGCGATCCTTCGCAGTGCCCCCGTTGTTTGGGTCAAAATAAATGTCGTAGTCAAGCAAGCTGCACTTAAACTCAAATATCCCTGCAAAACATCGATTTCCGAGCACCCCACCCCGCCCCTCTCAGAGTCGACAAACCAGCGAAATATCCCTGCTTGACCACACTGTTCCAATTGTTGTCGCGGCCAATCGCCGGACCGGTCCAGCGGCCCGGCCTGGGCCGCAAGATCCCCTGCCAGCGCCATGAATTCGGGACTATCGGGTAGCATGACCAAACCGCTTCGGTCACCTGCTGCGTTCAAATTCATGCTTGTCCCGTATATTGCAGGGCCTTTTAGTAGAAATACACGATCGCTTCAGCTTAACCGTCCTAACGGGGCCGGGCAACTCAACAACCACTACATCACTTGTCGTACTGCTGGTCTTCAGGGTGTTTTCCAGCGTTTGACAAGCTGTATAATGCAGTATTATACCAGCGTTTAGTCGCACATCTTCCCCATTCATAGAAAAGCATGCCATGAGTCAGATCGAAGAAACCACCGCCGAATCCAACCCGCTTACTCTGGAATCGGAATTGTCTGCCGAATCGCTTTACGAGAAATGCATGGCCGTTGCGCGCAATCTATGGTGGTCATGGCACTCGGAAGTGGTCAATCTTTTTCGCGACCTTGATCCCATACGCTGGAGACAACTCGATCATAACCCCATTGCGTTGCTTGCAGAATTTACTCCAGAGCGATTGGAAGCCCGCGCCAATGAACTCGTCCTCTATAGTCGAATCAATCAGGCCTATCGAAGACTAAAAGAGTATCTGTCAACGAATCAAACCTGGG
Source organism: Planctomycetota bacterium (assembly GCA_036146215.1). Classification (GTDB taxonomy): domain Bacteria; phylum Planctomycetota; class Planctomycetia; order Pirellulales; family UBA7805; genus UBA7805. The sequence goes on along the minus strand of JAYYJN010000282.1, from coordinate 643 downwards.
GTTCGACCAACGCGGGCATTTTGGGAGTTCGGCCGGTTGCCTATTTTTCCGCCGAATTCGGAATCCACGAATCGGTCCCCATCTACTCCGGCGGTCTGGGTGTGCTTTCAGGAGACCATGTTAAAAGCGCCAGCGGACTCGGTATTCCGCTCGTGGCACTTGGTCTCTTTTATGATCAAGGCTATTTTCGCCAAAGACTCGATGAAGATGGTTATCAGGTAGAAGAATATCAAGAAACACGCGTTGATAGTCTTCCGATGGAACCGGCGGTTGATAAACAGGGTGAACCGATCACCATTGAAATTGATACGCGAGACGGAAAGCTTTACGCAAAAGTTTGGCTGATGCATGTGGGACGCGTGGATTTGTATCTACTCGATTGTGATGTAGAAGGGAACAAACCTGAGGATCGAAAGCTCACGGCTCGACTCTACGGAGGAGATACGCGAACGAGAATTCGCCAAGAGCTTGTGCTGGGTGTGGGTGGCGTGCGGGCACTGAAAGCACTTGGCATTTCTCCGAGTGTATACCACATGAATGAGGGACACAGCGCGTTTGCGGCACTTGAGGCGATTCGCGACTTCATGCATGAAGACGGTCTCGACTTTGACGGTGCGCTTCGTGAGGTCGCACAGCGCGCTGT
>JAYYJN010000281.1:0-12894 GCA_036146215.1 Planctomycetota bacterium | reverse complement strand
CGCAGACCCGCCGAGCCGCATCAATCGATGCTTCCGGATCGACACGGCAGCATACCATCTGAGGGCAATTTACTGCTTGAAGGGATGTATCGCTGAGCAGCGGTTCCTCGACGATGAGAACCTGAGCCCAGGGTGGAACCGGCCTGTCCGGAAGATATACCACCGACCGCAGCAGCGACGAAGCCGGTGGTGGCAATGGCATTTCCATCATAAGTCCCGCTGGCAGGATCACCATCCCGACCGCGGGCCAACGTGCGAGTTGCTGCAATTCGACAATGACGCTGGAAGGATCAGTAGACTCCAGTTCCACCGCCAGCAAAACTCCTTGCTGGGTCGCTTGCGAGAGGATGGATGGCGCAGGATGACGCAATAGCGGTACTGATCCCGAATCCAGGCACCGTGCCAAACCATCCTCTTCACTTCCTGCATTTTCCACCCCCCGTGGAAAATCGACTATCCGCATCACATAGCGTCGATCTGCGTAATACAAATCAGGGCCGCGGATGCTTAAAGGGCGAATGCCCACCATCAGCGACTCGTGTAAAGTTGACGCACCCTCTTCGCAAATTTCAAGTTCGAGCCGATAAGTGAACGGAGATCCAGGTTCCCAAAAACAAGGATCGGGTAACAAACCCACAAAGTTTTGAGGCATTGTTTCGCCAACGGCATGGAGTGGATAACGGGCCGGTAAGGTATGAGCCAGCGCACAGAAGGGGCCATTTAAGGCCGCGCTTATAATTTTTACACGTCCATCCTCCGACTTCACAAAGCATTCTGCCGTCAGCGTATTGACGTCACCCCAATGCGGTGTAACGCAACTGGAAATCAACTGATTCAACGTACGTATCCTTTCCGTCCTTTAATCGAGAAGCTGAGCATCCTCATGGTGAATTTTTGATGCCTGGTTTGATGCTTGGAGAGCCTCGGCGAGGCATCGGGCTGTCGGATGGGGTGAATGTTTGGCCAACTCCTCCGGGGTCCCGACACCAACGACCTCTCCCCCGGCATCGGCGGCCCCAGGCCCCAGATCAATTAAATAGTCTGCCTCTTTGATCAATTGCAGGTTATGGTCGACCACAATCAACGAGTGACCTACGTCAATTAATGCTGTAAAGCAATCGATCAATTGCGCTACATCCGCGAAGTGTAGGCCAGTGGTCGGCTCATCGAGAATATACAACGTCCGATTCTGGGATCGCGCGGAGATAGCCGTCGCCATCTTGAGTCGCTGCGCTTCGCCGCCCGAAAGCGTATTTGCACCCTGACCAAGTGGAAGATAACCGAGACCAACATCTATTAATCGTTTAAGTTTCGCCTGCACCTTCGTCTCGCCACGGAAGAAAACGAATGCTTCGCGGACCGTTAAATCTAAAACTTCCGCAATGTTGCGACCACGATAAAGGATTTCTAATACCTCCGCACGATAGCGTGTCCCTTGGCACTCCGGACACGTCATATAAATGTCAGCAAGAAATTGCATATCGATATTGATTTGGCCTTCACCTTTGCACCGCGGACAACGACCACCCTCTACATTGAAGCTAAAGTGGCTCATGGTGATATTTCGCACGCGGGCATCGGTAGCTTGGGCAAACACGCGACGAATCTCATCAAATGCCTTGATATAGGTGACCGGATTAGAACGGGGCGATTTGCCGATCGGTTGCTGATCAAGAAACACACAATCATCGAGTTGGCCGGCACCCAGGAGATCCTGGTATGGCAATCCCGCGGAACTCTCTTTGCTGAGCCGACTACAAAGGGCAGGGAAAAGCGTTTCTTGAACAAGACTGCTTTTACCAGCTCCACTCACACCAGTCACAACACAGAGCACGCCGAGTGGAAAATCGACATCAACATGTTTCAAGTTATTTCCAGAAGCTCCGGTCAAACGAATCCAGCCTTGGTCAGTCGGGCGAGGATCAGGAGTGGCACGCGCACCGCGACGGCCGGCGAGATAGTCACCGGTAAGACTGCCCTCATCCGCCTCAAGTTCTGCAGGGGTGCCCTCAAAAACAATATTTCCCCCTTGTTCTCCTGCGCCCGGACCAATTTCAACGACTCGGTCTGCAGATCGTATAACCGATTCTTGATGTTCGATCACCGCCACGGTGTTACTCCGATCGCGGAGATCATTAATCGCTTTGAGTAGCGGTCCAATATCATGCGGATGGAGCCCCACAGACGGTTCGTCAAGCACGTACAACATGTTGACCAGATTGGAGCCCAATGCAGCTGTCAGTGCCACGCGCTGCGACTCTCCTGCCGACAACGTGCGCAAGGGGCGGTCCAGCGTAAGGTAGCCGAGTCCGACCGATTCAAGATAACGCAAGCGAGAATTAACTTCTGCAAGAATACGCTTCGCCACCCGATGTTCACCCGGATCCACATCGGTCTGCTGGAAAAAATAATGGGCGTCGGAAACCGACATGGCCATGATCTCCGCAATATGGCAATTGGCAACCGTGGTGGCCAGTACGCGATCTTTCAATCGACTGCCCCCGCATGTAATGCAGCGTCGATAGGTTTTCCAACGACTCAAAAAGACTCGAATCGGCATCTTATATTTGCGACTCTCAAGCCAGCGAAAAAAACCCCGCAACCCGCCGAAATCTCGCTCCGGCACACCCTGCTCAATCAAGGCAATGACCCGATCCGGGAGATCCGCAAAAGGGACATCGAGTGGAATTTGATAATCATCTGCCAGATCTAGAAGCTCTTGTAACTCATGAGAGTAAGCCGGTGTACTCCAAGGCGCGATGGGACCTTCACGCAATGTCTTGTGTTTGTCTGGCACGACAAGATCCATATCCACCTCAGCAACCGTACCAAACCCCTCACAACCGGGACATGCGCCGAGTGAATTATTGAAATTGAAGTATCTTGGGTCACCTGTTGGAAAATCAAGCTGACAATCGGCACACCCCATCTGCTCACTGAATCCAACGCGTCGCATGGGAGTTCGATCGATAAGCGTAAGGTCAGATGTTGGCTCATCGATGTTCGTTTGAAGCCACAAGCAGCACGTTCCATTCCCCTGCACGAAAGCGGTCTCCAATGAATCTCGCAGGCGCTTTACTTGCACTTGGCCTGTTTTGATACGATCCACAATTACATCCAAGACACCGCTTTGATCTTCTTCGGATTCTATACCGTCCGACAAATCATCAAGTTGTTTTATACTATCCCCAACAACAGCCCTCACAAAACCGTCAGCACGGAGTTGTGCGATGCGTTCCTTGACGTGATCGGCATTACCGAACGAAAGGGGAAACGCAACGATAAGTTTCATCCCTGTCGCTTGCCGTGCAACCCATGCCGCAGCCGTCTCGGGATCTTCAACAGTGACCTTACGACCACATCCAGTGCATCGTGTGGTTCCGATTTTTGCGAAGAGTAATTGAAGATATTGGGCGATGTCGGTGGCGGTGGCCACGGTCACGCGATTAGATCGACTTGCTTGTTTCGGTGTAACCGCAATGGATGCCGGAATGCCCTCGATCTTTTCTGCCGCAGGTTGCGGGAGCTGCTCAAGAAATTGTCGCGTGTAGGGTGAAAAACTTTCGATATACCTTCGCTGGCCTTCCGCATAGAGAGTATCAAGCGCCAGGCTTGTCTTTCCGCTTCCAGACACGCCACAAAAAACAACGGTCTGGCACAGGGGGATATCAAGATCGATTTTCTGCAGGTTATTAACCTCAACGCCACGCAATTTAATTGCCTGCATGGACACGTGCTTCTCCAACCCTTTATACAGATAAGTGGAATCTCTTATCCTATCGGGCAAAGCATGCTTTTACGAGTGACACCTCTTGAGAGAACTGCCGGAAACAAAGGTCAATTTGCTATAATCTTCATCATGAAAACAAAAAACAAAAACCCGTTTTACTTTTTGCTTATTCTGATGGGCATTCTGTTCTTTGTCACAGCAACCACTTACGGAGTGATGGCCATTCGCGAGACCAATCGTCCAGACGATGCGATTGGGCAAATTGTCGGCGAGCAGCATTCTGACCAAAAGGGAGGCTTGCTTGAGTTCATGGACCAGCATGGCGACACGCTGCTTATCATCGAGGCATTGTTGCTCGGATTTCTGACCGTAGCGGCGATCGGAACCGACGAACTGGCCGACCGAGGAGAAAAGAAAACTTCGACGTTAACAGACCCAGAACAAGGAACCGAGACATGAAAGTTGATCGAGCGGAAAAAGTGGATTCTCAAAGCGTAATGATGGAGGGTGCCACCGGATGCAGCGTCCGCTGGTTGATCAACGACACCGACGGTGCACCCAATTTCGCGATGCGACAATTTTCTGTCGCACCCGATGGACACACACCGAAACATAGTCACCCATATGAACACGAGGTCTACGTACTCTCAGGCAACGGTATCGTGTTGGAGGGGGACCAAGAGCACCCAATCACCGCGGGTGATTTTATCTACGTGCGGCCTGATGAAATTCACCAATTTCGCAACACTGGTTCCACGCCGTTGACCTTTCTGTGCATGGTGCCCCACATTCCCGAGGGAACCCCGGTGAATACGCTACCCGAGTGCGAACGGACCGCAAACGAATAAAAGCAAAAAAGCTACCTCCGCTGCGATTGTCCTCGACTCTTTTATTAATCTCGTTCCATGGCTAAACCAACTACGCAAAACGTTGAATCCTTACGTGATGAGATTCGTCATCACGATAGAAAATACTTTGTGGAAGCGGCACCGGTCATCTCTGATCTTGAGTATGACCGGTTGATTCATCGGTTGCGTGAAATTGAAGCAAAGTACCCCGATCTACAAACGCCCGATAGCCCTACACAACGTGTGGGCGAACAACCGGTTGAGAACCTTGAGTCGATTGAGCACCGGGTTCCGATGCTCTCAATCGACAACACTTATAGCGAGGCAGAAGTCCGTAAGTATGCTGATCGCATTGGCAAATTACTCCCGGGCGAGACGATTGAGTGGGTCGTTGAACTTAAAATTGATGGCGTCGCGGCGACAGTAATCTACGAGCAAGGCGTCCTTACGCAAGCCTTGACGCGGGGTAACGGGATTGTGGGAGATAACATCACCCATAATATCCGCACTGTAAAAGACGTGCCGCTGCGATTGAGTGGTAAGTCTATCCCCGAACTGCTTGAAGTCCGTGGTGAAATCTACATGAAAAATTCTGACCTGGTGAAGCTAAATCGCCAGCAGGAGCAACAGGGTGAAACCGTATTTGCCAATACCCGGAATGTGACTGCCGGAAGTATTCGTTTGCTCGATCCACGGAAATGTGCGCAGCGGCCTTTGCATATCTTCTGCCATGGGGTAGGTGAGACTGACAAGCTGCGAGCAAAGACACATATGGAATTTTTGGCAGAGTTGAGAAACCTCGGTCTCCCAGCAACACCCTACGTCGAGTGCTTTGATTCGATCGATCAAGTCCTTGTCCACTGTGACAAACTCGTTTCGACGCTGCACACACTCGATTTTGAAGTCGATGGATTGGTGATTAAAGTCAATCGTTTTGACCAGCGAGCCCGGCTCGGCAGCACGGCAAAAAGTCCACGTTGGGTGATCGCCTACAAGTTTGAGAAATATGAGGCCATTACGCGACTGAATGAAATTCGCGTACAGATCGGTAAGACAGGTGCGGTGACACCGGTCGCAGAGCTCGAGCCTGTTGAATTGGCCGGCACCACCGTCAGTCGTGCAAGCCTCCATAATGCCGAAGAAATCGAACGGAAGGATATCCGACCTGGCGATACAGTGGTGGTGGAAAAAGCAGGCAAAATTATTCCACACATCGTACGCGTGGAATTGCATAAACGAAAAGGTAAACTTGCAAAATTTCGCTTCCCCACGTTGTGCCCCGAGTGCGGTGCGGGGCTGAGAAAAGATGACGGGGGCGTCTATATCCGCTGCCCCAACTTCAGTTGCCCCGCTCAATGGAAGGAAAGGCTGCGTTATTTTGCTAGTCGCAACGCAATGCAGATCGAGGGGCTCGGCGAGGCACTGATCGATCAACTAATTGGACAAGGCCTGGTTTCCACCTATGGCGACCTATACCGCCTTCAAGAAAATCAACTCGTCACCCTCGAACGGATGGGAAAAAAGTCTGCCCAAAATCTGCTCTCCCAAATTGATGCGAGCCGCCAACGTGGCCTGGGTCGCCTGCTGAATGCACTTTCGATTCGACATGTCGGACGCAATGTGGCCCTGCTGCTCGCAAAAACATTCGGAAGCATCTCCGCTCTCCGTCGTTGCTCGATTGAGGAATTGGCTGAAGTCGACGAAATCGGTGAGATCATTGCGCAAAGTGTTTACGACTTTTTACACTCACCACACGGGGAAAAAATAATTGCTGATCTCTCAGCGGTCGGTGTCGATCTTGAGGCGGAATCGGCAGTGGCACCCCAGGGCGCATCGCTGGCCGGTAAGACCTTCGTTGTCACGGGGAGTCTCGAGCAATACACGCGCGACGAGATCCATGATCTGATCGTGCAGCATGGAGGTCGCGCAACCTCGAGTGTTTCCAAAAAGACTGATTTCCTGGTCGCAGGCCAAAGCGCGGGTAGCAAACTCCAGAAGGCCGAACAATTAGGCGTAAAAATCCTCTCCGAGGCAGATTTTGCCAGATTGCTTATGGCGTGAAGGTAACCGCTGTTCATTGCAAACCGGTTCGCTTACAATCCGCCTGCATAGCCAAACTATTTTTTGCATATCAGCCAAAAAGGAATGACACAATGAGTGAGCGTATCGGGATTCGAGTGGGTGAGGCACTATTACGTGGTACCACCAAGCCAACAGCCGCAGAACCAGAGTTGGTGATCGGCGAAATGGACGGGCCGGTGGGACAGGCATTTGCTACCCTGCTTGGAGACCAAGTAAAAGGTCACACCCGTGTTCTTGCGCTGCTCAATGGCGATGTGGCTGTAAAACCAGCAACGCTGATGGTTAGCAAAGTGACCGTCAACAAAAATAAATATACGAACATTCTTATGGGAACGGTCCAGGCGGCAGTTGCCAATGGAGTGCTTGATGCTGTGCGTGAAGGGATCATCCCGAAAGAAAAGGCCAATGATCTTGCCATCATTGCGGCAATATGGGTGACCCCTGCCGCGGCAGATGATCCGAACTTGGATCATCAGGATTTATTCGATACCCATCGCAAAGCGATGTTTGAGGCCATCCGCAAAGCGATGCAGGGCGAACCGTCGATCGACTGGCTGCTCGAGAATCAAGACAAGATTGAGCACAAATACTTCAAGCTCGGCATGGCGGGTGAACTACCCGGATAGGTGCCTGCTCGGCGAAATTGCTTATCGGGCGCTGTTCTAACAACGTTTGCGGGCTATGAATTCGCGTCCAGTTTTTCGCGAGAGGGGGCAGTCTCGGGAAGGACAACGCATACGATCAGCGCCACCACGAACAAGGCGGGGATAATCCCCATGGCCCACCGGAAATCGGTGGCTGTCGCTGTGTCGAGCAATAACGACGGTTTTACCACCGCGGGATGACCCGCGTGGTGACCCGGTGCTTTAACCTCTGCTGTAAGCACCCAACCGATCCATATCTGCAACACAGCCGCGACCATCATCGTGATAAAATTGCAACACGCAGTTGCCGTGCCTCGCAAAGGCTTCGGGGCGACCTCCATGGAAGCGGCAAAGCAAACCACCTGCGTGCTGGTAAACAAGCCCGCGATGAACATGAAGACCAACAGGCCACCGTAACCCAACATGCCGGGCCAGAGTAAAATGCTCATCGCCGCTCCACCCCCGATGCTGCCGATCATCAGTGGCAACCGTCGCGATCCCCAACGATCGGATAAAACACCCATCACGGGGCTGCCGAGAAGCCATCCCAGCGCCAGCACAATGGTGGCAAAACTCGCCTCCTCGGCCGAATAGCCACCTGCTTTTTCCATAAAAGTATTGCCCCACATGGCGGCGACCACGCTCAACGGGAGGTAAAGAATAGCGCTGATCAAACCGAGACCCCAAATCGGCCAGGAAACAAGAACGCGAAATATTCCCTTCAAGATACTGATTTGGGTTTCATCCTCCGGGGTGAAACGCTCATGAAACCACGCGGGTCTTCGTGGAATCACGACCCACAGGACACCGGCATACGCAATCCCGGCCCAACCGACAGTCAGCACAACGTTTCTCCAACCGAAAGCTTTGACCGCATTTACCATTGGAGTCTGCCCGATCACCTCACCTAAAATTCCGACTGCGGTAGTAATGCCAGCGATCAGCGCAAGACGACTCGGTGGAAACCAAACGGTTGCAACGTAAACAGCACCCACAAATGCAAACGCTGATCCAAAACCGGCCATCCCGCGTGAAAGACCGACCGTAGCGAGACTGTCGCCCATCGCGAAAACCAAACAACCAGCGCCGCAGATCGCTGATGCGACCACGATAAGAATCCGCGTACCAAAGCGGTCGAATAACCCCCCAACTAGTAACTGCATCGGCGCGTAGACCCACAGATAAACCGCCAGTGCTGAAGAAAGCGCCACGGGGGTCGCGTGGAGTTCTTTTGACAAATCATCCATGATGACGCTGGGCATCACACGAACAAAAAATTCGTAGAGAAAAAAGATCGCCGCAAAGCCCCAGAAAAACCATCCGGACCAATGCCCTCGCTGAAGTCGTGAGCCGAAATCAAACATCGTGAACCCCTCCCTGGCCTGCGGAACACAACTTGATGTCGCCGATCGACCAAAAACAAAGTATGCCCAGGCTTTGATGTGTTTTATACCATGCTAGCTCCGCCCGTAATAGAATGGTCCGATTCGCGGTCAACCCGCCTCGCCTTGCCGCCCACGCAGTCCGCTCCGGCCACCCCTTCCAATCTCGTTTTTGCAGCCGTAGATCGGCGATGGTCCGTTCAGCGTGGAACCGAGAGCTGTTGCAAAAAACTGGCGTAACCGGCCACCATATTTACAATGATGCCGATAATCATTGCGGCGACCATTGCCCAAACGCCGAATGTGGCAAGTTTCGTGAGCAACGCGATCGCCCCCCGGGCTCGCTCCTCATAGTGCTCGGCTACACGAAGCATTGTCTCATCGAGCCGTCCGGTCTGTTCGCCCACCTGAAGCGGATCCAAAAAATCACTGGGAAAAATACCTGTACTCAGCAAGGCCACCGACAACTCCTCGCCCTGCTGCAGCGCGGATGACACCTCCATTTGATGCTGCATAAAAAAATAACTGCCAGTGGCATCAAATGCGTAAGGAACAACACGACGAATCTCCATTCCCGATTCTGACAATAGCCCCAATGACCAACTGAAGCGGGCAAGACAAATCGTTCTCAGACAACGGCCCAGACCGGGCAAACGGAAAATGGCTCGCTCGAGCGGTGCATACTTAAACAATCCATGACGAACCAGAAAAAAAAACAAGGCAGTCAGGCTGAAGATGGCAATCCAGAAGACAATGTAGGTGACTAGTCCGCGGTTCCCCGTTAAACCGATGCCCAAAATATCGTAGGCAGCCGGACCTCGCGTTTGCGCAATCGCGCCCAGAATCCAAATGAGAAATCCAATAATTAAAATCGCTGCAAAAAATTGCACCATAGGCCACGTAATGCCTGCCACAAAAAGTCGACGCAGACGAATACGGTTTTCATAATGATCCGCTAAACGGCGGAACACGGTAGGTAGCTGTCCAACCGCCTCGCCGATCTCGACCATTTGCAGAAAAAGCGATGGAAAGCAGTCTGCATTTTCGGCGAGCGCGTCAGTGAGCGAGACACCTCTAGCGAGTGCCGAAGCGATGCTGGAAAATATGGCGGCCGGGCGACCTCGTGCCTGCTCAGCCTCTCGTTTCCAGGCGCGGCGGGCATCGATTCCAGCTTCAAGTGAAGTCGCCATGCGGCCACAGAGACCATACAGTTGAGTCGTCGAGATTTTTGACATTATCTGTTTGCAGAAGCCCTCGCGGAAAAACGTCTTCAATATGTTAGCATGAGCGATGCGGTCTTTCCTTCAGGGGTTGCTGTCAGTATGTCGAAAAAAAAGTTTGTTTACACCAAAATAGCGTTGATCGGTGTAGGACTGATCGGTGGCTCAATCGGCCTGGCTCTGAAAAAACGCAAGCTGGCAGCCGAGGTTGTCGGAATCGACCCGCATGAAGAAAATCTCGATACGGCCCGCAAACGTCAGGCCATCACACTTGGAACGATCGATCTGACAGCAGGCATTCAAGACGCTGATTTAGCCATTATTTCCGCACCTGTTCAAAAAATTCCACACCTCATTGGTGCGGTCGCCGCCGCGACCAAGCATGAATGCCTCATCACCGATACCGGCAGCACGAAGCGCGAAATTCTTGCCCAAGTTACTTCGGATGCACGCTTTATCGGCAGTCACCCTATGGCGGGTGGGGCGCAACATGGCCCTCGGACAGCCGATGCTGATTTGTTTGAAGACCGTGCGGTCATCCTGACCCCATCATCACGTGCCGCTCAGCGAGATGTCCGTGCACTTGAGCAGTTCTGGAGCCGTCTCGGGGCCCATACCTGCAAGATGTCGCCGGCGGAGCATGATCGGGTGGTTGCCTCCGTAAGTCACCTCCCCCACCTGGTAGCCGTTGCTCTGGCCGCTGCTACCCAACCCAAGAACCTCCCACATGTCGCCTCGGGTTGGCTTGACACGACCCGAATTGCAGCAAGCGGAGAATCGCTATGGGTCGATATTTTATGCGACAATCGCGACCACGTCTTGAAGTCGGCCGAGCGGTTTGGCAAGGTATGGACTCAGCTCTGCGGCGCACTGGAAAAAAACGACCGCACAGCACTGCGTAAAGTTCTTCGCGAGGCAAAAAAGCGTCGCGACCATGCCGACCCGGCCGAAAATTAGCGCGACCTGCGAACGGATGCATTATGCTCTGGCAAGTTGATATCTACCCCGCACCCGGGCAGCTCGATCGATCGGCTAATGAGATCAGCACCGACGCTGCTGATCTCGGCTTCGGCGAGTTGCCGGTTCTTACGAGCCGAGGCTACCTTTTGCAGGGAGACCTGGACGCTACACAAATTCAAACGATCATCGATCAACTATTGGTGGATCCGGTGGTGGAACAGGCCATATTTGCACCAGTGGGCGATGCCACGCTCAATCAACCGCCGCAGACCGATCTTTATCCCCTACATGTGTTGCTCAAACCGGGTGTGATGGACCCAGTGGCCCAGAGTGCCCTGCGAGCCATCAGCGATCTCGGGATTGAAGTGGAAGCTATCCAGACATTGAAGAAGTATTGGCTTCCCGACTTGGAGAGCGACACGCTAAACCGACTCACAGGTAAAATTTTAGCCAATGACGCCATTGAACAAGTGGTCGTTGGCCCGCTCGATTTTCAACAACTTCATCTCGGGACGCCCTACACGTTTGAGTTGCAAACGGTGCCCATTCGTCAGCTGGATGCCAGGGAACTGGATGCCTTGAGTCGCAGCGGTCAACTTTATCTTCAAACCGCCGAGATGGAGACAATTCGTGATTACTATCGGAACCTCGACCGTGATCCGACTGATATTGAATTGGAAACTTTAGCCCAAACCTGGAGCGAGCACTGCAGTCACAAGACGCTCGCGGGTCGAATTGCGTATCAAGGTCCGCTGGACCAGACAGGGACGCAGGGTTCGAGGCGATTTGAAAATATGCTCAAGGAGACAATCTTTGCAGCCACCGTCGCAATTCGGGAAAAACTCGGGGAACACGATTGGTGCGTCAGTGTGTTTGAAGACAACGCCGGGATTGTCCGCTTTGACGAGTCGCATAACGTGGTATTCAAGGTGGAGACGCATAACCATCCCTCTGCACTGGAACCCTACGGCGGTGCAAATACAGGAATTGGCGGCGTCATTCGCGATCCGCTCGGTACAGGGCTCGGAGCACGTCCGATCTGCAATACGGACGTCTTTTGCTTCGCACGCCCCGACTATCCTGTGGACCTGTTGCCACAAGGGGTGCTGCACCCCCGTCGCGTAATGAAAGGCGTCGTCTCGGGTGTCCGTGATTATGGGAACCGCATGGGGATTCCTACGGTTAACGGAGCAATCTACTTCGACGACCGGTACCTCGGAAATCCACTCGTCTATTGTGGTACGGTAGGCATTTTGCCAAACGATAAATCCTTTGGCGCGCCGGAAGCAGGAGATCATATTGTGGCGATCGGGGGCCGCACCGGAAGAGATGGCATTCATGGCGCGACATTCAGTTCAGCCGAGTTGACCGAAGAAAGTGAATCGCTGTCCGGAGGTGCCGTTCAAATCGGTAACGCCATTACGGAAAAAATGGTACTCGATGTTGTTCTTGCCGCGCGGGATCGTGGACTTTATCACGCGATTACAGATTGCGGTGCGGGGGGATTTTCCAGTGCGGTCGGTGAAATGGGCGAGTTGATTGGTGCAGAGGTTTATCTCGAGCAGGCTCCGGTGAAGTATGAGGGGCTGTCTTATACGGAAATCTGGATTTCTGAGGCCCAGGAACGCATGGTGCTGTCGGTCTCTGAGAGCCAATGGCCTGAACTAAAAGCACTCTGCGATTCGGAAGACGTTGAGGCAACCATCATCGGTCGATTTGTTCCGACAAAAAATTTGACGCTTAAGTATCATGACACGATCGTCGGTGAATTGCCGATGGAATTCCTGCACGATGGACGTCCTCCGGTCATCCGCCAAGCAACCTATACGGCGCCAGTGGAAACATCCCTCACCCCGATGCCGAGCACGGTCGATGCCGCGATGGGGCTGATCAAAATTCTCGGTTCACTCAACGTTGCCAGTAAAGAATGGGTAATTCGCCAATACGACCACGAGGTACAGGCCGGTAGCGTGATCAAGCCACTGGTAGGAGTCAAAAGCGATGGTCCCTCCGATGCGGCGGTTGTGC
>JAYYJN010000280.1:0-3122 GCA_036146215.1 Planctomycetota bacterium | reverse complement strand
TTTTGCGATTTTCGCATTAAATGTAAAACCGATTGTGAAAAGGTTCAATCAAAGATCGAAAGTCATCTGATTGTCTTTTTTCTTGTGCTGTGCTTGACGCTTGCTTTTTTTGTGAATTGTACGTTTGCGACTTCCGTGTCGTTGAAGGATTTGCCCTGCCTCGTGCTTGAACCCTTCGGTCCGACGCATTCTCGCAATTGCCTCTCGCGCCTCTCTTGCGGCCTTGATGTGGTCGACGATGCGGCGGGGGTAATCTTTTCCAATGACACAACCGCATTGATGCTGCAGAGCATCTTCCATCTGCCATGGTTCATGGATGTGATGCAGCGGTACATGCGTCAGTTCCGGGACCCACGTCCTTATGAAATCACCTTTAGGGTCCTGGTCATAAGATTGCTTCACCGGATTATAGATGCGTGGTGCGTTGATGCCTGTGGTGCCCGATTGCATCTGCATTTGATTCCAGTGAATTCCCGGTTCGTAGTCGGTGAATAAACGGGCGAGTACGAGGCCACTTGATCGCCAATCCAACCAGAGGTGATAGGATGCAAAAGAGGCTAACATGGCCCGCATGCGGAAATTGATCCACCCGTGGGCCTTCAGAAAACGCATGCACGCATCGATAAACGGAAATCCGGTTTCTCCGGCGGACCACTGGATGAGCAGCTTTGCGTTGTGCACGCGTTGCAGCTTATCTGCTCCGGAATGGACGCACTCAAATTCGAACTGCGGGTCGTCGTCGAGTTTTTGAATGAAATGACAGTGCCAATGCAATCGCGAATCGAACGCACGCAGAGCGGAAAGCCACGTTCCGCGTTCAAACTTGGATAGCCCCCGCAGTTTCTGCTGTTTTTGACGTAACCGTTGCACGACTTCCCGCATGGAAAGAGTTCCATGTGTCAGATGCGCCGAGAGTCGAGAGCACGATTGGTTCGCAGTCAATGGGGACGACATTTCACGGTGATATCTTTCTCCGCGTTGTTTCAGAAAACTGTCGAGCAGTTCCAGTCCGGCTTTCCTTCCGCCCGGTTGCCGAAATTGCATCAATGAATCTTGACCCGCTACCTGCCTCGCTGTGGGTATATCGCTGGTCGCGCGTTGTGGTTTGGTGCGCGTTTCGCTCGATGTCGCTTTCAGCAGCGGCAGTTCCATTGTCTTTTCCCAGCGAGCGGACCAACCATCCCGGGATCGCAACCCGGGAATCACGCCACCCACTTCGGACTGATGCCAGGGGATGCCCTGAGATTTCAGCCACATCCCCATCGTGTTGTCGCGACGGCGTGATACGCGATTGACCGTTTCACGATGTGAGTAAATGGCACTGATTTTAAATGTTCGGTGCAAATCCTTGAAAATCTCAAGACTGCTACCGTGCCGGATGAGCAATGGAAATCCGAGTGCCGCAAGTTCGTGCCGAAGCTCTCTTAAAGATTCAGCAACAAATTCCCACTGATTCGCAGAAGCATCTGCCGCCTGCCAAATTGAATCATCAGCAATATACAGCGGCAGACAACCACCGGCCGCCGCCGCAAGGCTGAGCGGCTGGTGATCCTCAGTACGTAAATCTCTGCGGTACCAAACGACATTATGCATGGAAATCCTCTCGAAATTTTAGTCTCGAGAGGGCGTTTGCCCACCGCATGCGTTGCCGCAACTAAACTATTTCAGCCACGGTCCGGGAAATCGAAATTCAGTCTGCTGCAGTGTCGGCATGGCATCCCATCGCTGCTGTGGATGGCGATGAATGCCGACAATGCGGACATCCTGCACATTGGATTTCGTTTCACTGGCTTCGGCCTGTTCAAGCATCGGTACGTCGCGGAGGACGATCAGACTTAGGCAGACAGCAATCACGGTCAGGACACATTTCGTATAAAGGTCGATCTTCATTTTTCTCTCCTTTGCATTTTGTTCGCCCCAGACAATGGGTTCCACCAGTGATCGAGTGCTGCAAGCATCGAGTCGACGCGTTCAGGGTGCTCGGCAGCAATATTTTTTGTTTCATGCGGATCGGCCGCTAAATCAAATAGTTCGATGTTTTTATTTTCTCCTGCAAGGGGCGGCGTCTTGCGGCGGTGTCCCCCGTTAAACGGCAACACTTTCGGAGCGGGATCCTGCCAGAGAATCAGTTTCCAGTTGCCATCAATACAGGAACGGGTCCACAGGCTTTTTTCCGGCGCATTTGCTGCCACCATGTCGTGGGCATAATTCGCAAGAAAGATCTCTTTGCGATTTTGAACCTGCGCTGGATCAAGCAAGTTTACCCCGGGTAGTCCCTGCGGCATCTTGGCATGACACGCCGCGAGGATCGTCGGCATCAGATCCAAATTCGTTGCCAGATCATTTGTATCCATCGCCGGTTGGATCCGCTTGGGCCAGCGAAGCATGATTGGTGTTCGTACGCCGTTTTCATAAGGAAACGCCTTTCCGAAGGCGTTCCAACCGTTGTCCGCCAGGTAGATCACGAGCGTGTTGTCAGCCACTTTTTTTTCGTCGAGCATATCGAGCAGTTCCCCCGTTGTCTCATCCATCCACTCGACCATGGCCAGGTATTTGCGCCTGGCCGGATCTTGCACATCGGCATATTGCTTCAGCAATCGCGTGGGCGGATTGTGGGGCGTGTGGGGAAGAAACGGTGCATACCACACGAAAAAAGGTTTTTTCTCCAGGATGGCACTCTCGAGAAATGTTTCGATCGGCTCCATCGTCTCACGGCCAATCGCCAAGGCCTTGCCACCGTGTCGACCGGTCGGACCCATGTGGTCGGTAAACCCGACCAGTTCCGGATTTCGCATCCAGAACTTGCCGGTGTGCAGCGTGCGATACCCTACCTCGCTCAAGCGTCGCGGCAGTTGCGGCAATTCGAGATAGGGCTCAATAAAACGATCGCGTGCCGCAACAGGATTATCGCCGGCTTCTATGACCGGGTCGTTGCCGGTGATGCCATGTTGATGGGCATGCCTTCCGGTGAGTATACTCGCGAGCGATGGACTGCAGATAGCGGTCGCCACATAGCCTCGGGTGAAAGTCAGGCTCTCACGCGATAGTCGATCAATATTCGGCGTCTGTGCACGCGAGCGGCCCATGAATGAGTAATCGGTCCAGGCGTGATCATCGCTGAT
>JAYYJN010000279.1:0-3512 GCA_036146215.1 Planctomycetota bacterium | reverse complement strand
AAGAAAGCCAGCGTGAGTCTGCTGTACGTCTTCACAGAATTGCCTGCGGAAATGAATTGCTTTTTAACCCTTCCAGCATACGGGGCGGAAAAGGGTCGTGCCAGAGTGCAGCAATAGAGGGTAACCGCTAGTGGTCGGGTTTTGGCTGTGCACGAGTACTTGATCGGTAATGCGTCGCCGGGCGCTCATTGCCGTCGACGACCTTTCCGCCGCCCAGAAGACTCTTCGCTGAAAAAGATGAGCCCGAGCAGAAACAGCGAGCCGACATAGGCGACGATGGCGACAAAAATCACCGCTCCACTCACGGCAATCAGAAAACTCTTGCCAGCCAGAATCAAATAGACGCACGCGAGCACGAATAGTGTCGGGCCGCCGATCACGAGATAAAATGCATGGTCGCGAAGCAGGGCGAAGAAGCGGCGGAATTTTTCCTTGGCTGCCATGCCTCTATTATCACTGGAAAACGGGCAGAGGCCATCGGGGCCTCTTTTTCGGCCCGCTTCGGCTGTGTCTAATGACGCCCGCTGCCAGTGATCACCGAGCCGGATGCACGTTACGGCCATTCGAAATATGAACAGTGGAAGTGTGAAAATAAGGAGAAATACATGTCGCTGAAGCAAGTCACTAAACCGATGTTTGCTTTTCTCGCCGCAATCGTTCTTCTTTTGCCGCATTCGGTCTCTGGCGAGTCGACTACTGCCTTCGGTCGACAAGGACCCCACGCCGTTTCGGTCTCGGAAGTCGAAGGTCAAGGCATTTTGTTTGTGCCCCAGGCAAGCGATAGTGATCAAAGAAAAAAGCAATGGCCCGGGATCGTTTTCGGCCACGGACTTTGCGGCCCGGCACGCAGTTATTCCGAGTCGCTCGAACGCATCTGCTCGTGGGGCTTCGTGGTCATCGCCAACCAGGAGCAGGAAGATTGCGGTGTGGTGAATATTGCCAACCCGATTCAATCGATGCAGGCTGCCGGCAAGTTACGCTATTGTGTTGATTCGTCCATCATGGCCGGCAACATCAAAAAGAATTTGCATTACCTCGCATCCAGAAGTGATGTGAATCCCGATGCACTCGCACTGATCGGTCACAGTATGGGCGGTGGGGTGTCGATCGATGTGGGAGTCAGTGTCAACGCAGAACAACCGGGCTATGTAAAAGCGGTCGTGGGAATCGCACCCTGGAACGGTGCCCGGCCGGTTCCGAGTTCCAAGGTCTCCGCCTTGAATGCCCCGCTGCTTATTTTCTGTTCAAGTTCCGACAAGCTTTGTCCTTGCTCGGGTCCCTCGACGGCTGTGGAAAATGTGTCTGTCGATTTGCCGCTGCCATTTTCGGTACCCGGATTCGCGGCGCCGATCGCCGACCGCATGGCCGAAGCGGGTATGCCCTTTATTTTCGGGCCCGGTGCCGACCTCTATTGGCATGGCGGTTCGGCGGCGATCTATAAACAGGCGAGAACCGCTACCCTGGTTGAAGTTCTCAAAGCGAATCACTTCGCGATTGCCGGCACCAACGGAAAACAACTCGAACACCTGATGTATCACTTGTCGAAGGTCAACGGCTTGCAGTTCAATCTTGCGGGCAGACCCTATCGATGGGTTCCGACACTCGAATATACGGTTGCGTTTCTCTACGACAAATTGAATATCGATCCTCAGAAAGGCCAATCGGTGATGGCCGAAATTGCCAGCGATGATCGGATTGAAAAAGTATTGTCGAAATAAAATTCAACAACCTAAAAGCTTGGAGGCTCCGCACAATGGGTGACCTGCAACAGGTGGTCGAACGTATCCGGCAATTTCGCGATGCGCGTGACTGGCAGCAATTTCATCATCCGAAAGATATGGCCGCCGGTCTAGCGATCGAAGCGGCCGAACTGATGGAACTCTTTCTTTGGAAGAGCGAGCAAGAACAAGCAGAAATCGTCGAGACGAAGCGGGAGCAAATCGAGGATGAGCTGGCGGATATCGGCATGTTTCTGCTTGAACTGGCCGACAATCTGAACGTCGATCTGTTGACTGCGATCGAAGCCAAGATCGAAAAGAACGCGGAAAAATATCCGGTCGAGAAATCGAAAGGTCGAAACGCGAAATACACGGAACTTTGATGTTTTGCGCTTTTTGCCTCGCTGCTCCAGCGGTGCTGGCATTGCTTCGACCTTGTCGAGGGTGGGCGAAATATCTATGACTCCGCCATGCACGCTTCGATTATTCATGCGGTTGCCCTGGGTACCGTCTGTCTCTGTGTCTCTGCCTGCACAACCGTTCCTCAACAGGAAGGGCTGCTCGAGGCAGAGATTCCCCATTCAAAAATTTCGTCTCGTAACCTACGGGCGATGGTCTCGGAATATGTGCCGAGCTATGCGCACAAAGTGGAGGCGACCGCCGATATGATTCTTGCCGGTTGTGAGGATCCGGAAACGCGTAAAAACGCGTTGCTCTGGAAAATCAATGGGATCTCCGCTGCCTTCGGTGCGGCCAGTCGACCCGATCCGTTGGCCTCGTTCTGCGACCTCTGGGTATTGACTCGCCAGATGCGCTATCTGGCCGAATCAGGCGAAGAACCACCCCCCTTCGGAGACTGGCAGCAGGATGTGATCGCGACCTGCCTCCAACTCGATAAGCGATGTATAGAAATCGACAGTAAGCTTGAACCGAATCTTGATTACATCGAGTCGTTCGTCGAAAAAACAGCACGACAACATCCGATGGAAGATCTTTATTTTGATCGCACTCCGATTGCGACTGAAAACATTGAAAAGATTCACCAGCCAAAGCATGAACTGCTGCATGTGTTGGCCTCGATGCAGGATGATGTCAAAGACATGCAGCGACTTTCTGCATTGTATGCCGAATATCTGCCTAAGCAGGCCCGCTGGCAGGCCGAACTACTTGCACTCGGTGTCGATCAGTCACCCGCAGTCCGCGAGGCGCTTGCCGATTTCAATATGGCTTCCCAGGCGATGCAGCAACTGGCGAGTTCTGCAGACGCCATGCAGAACACAGTTGACGCGCAGTTGGCAGCCCTGCCCGAGGTGGTGGATCAGCAACGGATCGAGACCACCAGGGATTTAAAAAAAATGCAGGCCCAGGCAATGTCCCAGATTCGCGCTGAGCGGGAGGCGGTGATGCTCGCTGTCCACCGGGAACAAGAGGAGATTCGTAAGTGGGTCGAAGCGACCGCGTTGGCTTCGGCCGACCGGGCTGATGTGATCACACGAAAACGAGTGACTCAATCGGCCACGGTGGCGGAACGGCTTCTCGATCGGGCGGCATCGTACGGGGCCGCCTTACTGGCCATTGCCGGATTTCTCGGAGTGCTCTTTGGTGCCTGGTTCCGACTGATCCACCGCCGAATCGAAAAGATCACCGTAATAAATCACCACGACCAAACGTCCGAAACCCAATTGCTGGACCAGAGTACCGTCAACCGTGGTCGGCGAAATGCGGCATAAGGCAGGGTTGGCTGGTACGCTACTGGTGAAACTCTGGTGACGGGCTATAAACGGAGTGTTCTTT
>JAYYJN010000278.1:0-5385 GCA_036146215.1 Planctomycetota bacterium | reverse complement strand
AAAAAGTGAACGCAGCGATCGAGGGAACCGAATTTGAAAATTTAAGCATTGAACAACTCGTCTCGAATCTGGATGGTGTGCCGGAAAATATTCGCGGTGCTGTACGGAATAACGGAGGCGGCCACGCCAATCATAGTCTTTTCTGGACCGTAATGAGTCCCGATGGCGGCGGCATGCCCTCCGGCGCGGTTGCGGCAGCGATCGATACGGATCTGGGTGGATTCGAGGCTTTCAAGGAAGCCTTTTCACAAGCGGCAGCAACCCGTTTTGGCAGCGGCTGGGCCTGGCTTAGCGTTGATAGCAGTGGGAAGCTTTGCGTCTGCTCGACTCCCAATCAAGACAATCCCCGAATGACTAGCCTCGTCGATTGTCCCGGGACCCCGATTCTCGGGTTGGACGTCTGGGAACATGCTTATTATTTGCACTATCAGAATCGTCGTCCCGACTATGTAGAGGCTTTTTTCAACGTAATTGACTGGAACGCGGTTTCAGCGCGCTATGATGCGGAAAAAGGATAATTGATCGCACGAGGCAACCCATTTCACGATCTTGAAGACCAGCCTGACGATTTCAGGCTGGTCTTTTTTAATAGCTGACTGAGTCCGATCAAGTGACTTTCGGAAAATCATCGTCAGGGTTCCGCTGGCACTGACTTCATTGATTCTACTTATTCACTATTCCACGTTTTGGCGTTGACCCCGAGAGCAGGAGATCTATAATCCGCACCCTGATTTGCGGAAAAAATGGAATCTGTTCGATGCTTTGCGACATCTCCCGCCGATAGGATAGTGTGGCGGGAATGAAGGAATAGAGTGAGCAATGATTCTGACTATCAGTAAAGGTCTCTCTTATGCATATCGATAGAAAACAAATTCTCGCCCTGACTATTTTTTTGGTAGGCATAAGTGGCTGTCAGAGTGGCGGTTCCTCTTCTTGGAAATGGTGGGGCGCACAAAAAGATCAAGCTGTTTCTCCTTCAGAACTCGCCGGTTCACCCTACGATGGTGTGAAGCTTCCATCGACGCAGGTAACCCCACCGGATGTTAGTGGGGGAAAAGTGACGCCTCAGAAAAAGTCGTTGGCCACGGTTCCGCCGGGAACACCGACGCCGAATGCCTATAGTGTAGCTGGTGGGAGTGTAGCTGGTGGGTCACCGGCTTCTGCCGGTGGCAAGCCGACCTACCCGAGTACATCCTATCCCAGTACGCCATATACCCACCCCCGACCGAACACTGCGAGTAATCCGGTAGGAACCGTGAGTGCACAAGTGCCGTCTGCCAACGAAAGAGGTGCCTCCCCCGTGGCAACAACGCCCCGATATCCCGTGACTGGCTATACGGCTGGCAATCCTCAGCCCAGATACCCCAGCACTGGATTCGATGCATCTCCGGTCGTAGGTCAACCGTCCCCTCCACCGCCCTCCAATCCCGTACTCGCGTCGAGCACAAGCACATACGGTGCAACTTCGCAAAATTCGGCACAAACAGGTTTCAATACCGGTGCTCCCTCGATGGGTCCGCGATACAGTGCAAACACGGGAAATTCTTTCGCGCCGACTTCTCAGGCCGTTGCGCCTCCGACAAGTGGCGTATTCCCCGGTAACGCGTCCGTTGGGTCACCGAGTGGGATCGGGCCGCGTTATGCCAATCTGCCCAGCAGTCCGAGCGGTTCGCGGTATGATGCGCAACCGGCTACCTCCGCGGTGAATACCTCGCCGGCGCAGGTTGTCCCGATCGCCTCACCGGTCTCAAGAAATGTCGCAGCTAATCCGGTAGCGGGTCAGAATCAAGTTGATTCAGCAGCACAGAATCGGTACCCTTCGGTCGCTAACGGGACTCCTACTGCCACAGGGAGCGGGCCAACTCGACAAGTCGACTTCACTCCATTCCAACCGGGTAGCACAGGTCGCTACGTGCCTGGTTCAGACCCTGCTGGTGTTCCCTCAAGTTCCCCCACTGAAAGCAGTTTTCAACCGGGATCCCCGTATAACCCACCGGCGGAGCAACGTCCCTAGTTCATGTCGCAGTTGAGATCGCGAGAAGTCGAGAAAACCACTAGGATAGATAGCACTCCAATAGTTTGATAACCGTTCATAAATGCCAAGGAAGGCATTTCGTACAGAACTACTTCTGTACCTCTTCAAAAGAGCAACGAACACGGATGTTCGTTGCTCTTTTTTTGGTTTGATTTTTCGGAGCTCTGTCGGGAAATTGGTGCGGCGGTCAATACTACCAGCCCATCACCATATTTGACTCAATTACTTTCCGCGATCGCTCCAAATCTGCCCCTGTTTCGTGCATATAAAGTCGAATGGCTTGCACCTTATCGCCCGATGCCTTCGCCAGACAGTCTCTCGCCGTGTTACATGGGTCGACCTTCTCCTCAGCAAGGCCCAACGCGCTCTTTGAGATGACCCACGTGTCCCGCGGTCGTTTCGTTAGACGCGTTACCTCTTCACCAGGGTAAGCGTCTTGCACAACGCTTGTGGCCGATGGTTCGTCGTCAGCCCAGGTGATAATAATGTGGTTGTCCGTCTCAACCTCAAACAGTGGCATATTAGACTTCCCCCTTCGTCAGTGTGAAACGGTGATATATCCAAACGCTAAGAATACCCGAAACAGGGTCGATTCCACAACAACCGGGCCAGATTTCCGGCGAGGGCCCATACTTGCGGGGCCATCACGGGTCACTATAATCAGGCGATTAATCTCCTTTTTAAGGGGCCGTAGCTCAATTGGTTAGAGTACCGGACTGTCGATCCGGTGGTTGCGGGTTCGAGTCCCGTCGGCCTCGCTCGAGTTCTTTTGGCGAACTTACGAATGTGACTGGCGTTCGAGTATTTTGGCAGCTGGTTCGCATTTTGTCGCATTAGTTATGCTTGACCATGTCTGTGACATTTCTATTATTGCGAAGGACGTCGCAATAACCTGTCCGCGATTGGCGTTTGTGAGCGGATCTTCAGTATTGGAAAAGCAAGTGGAAATCTGAAAGAATTAAAAAAACAATTTAGTAAAGAAGGAGTGACCTCGAATGCATTGCGGAGCAAAATTATTCTGGCTGACGATGTTAAGTCTGTTTATGTTCGGGGCGTTTGGGGAGAATAGCGTAATGGCAGAAGAATCCAAGGATAGCACCGCTGCGGCAGCAGAGAACGTTCTTGATTTCAAGATGAAGTCGTTGGATGGCAAGCAAATCGATTTAAATCAATACAAGGGTAACGTCGTTCTCGTGGTCAATGTTGCCAGTGAGTGTGGTTTGACTCCACAGTATTCACAATTGCAGGCATTGCATGAGAAGTATGGACCCAAGGGGCTTCGCGTACTTGGATTCCCCTGCAATCAATTCGGCAGGCAGGAGCCTGGTACTGCTGAAGAGATATCCGAGTTTTGTTCCTCGAATTACGGCGTGACCTTTGATCTTTTTGAGAAGGTCGACGTCAATGGCGAGGACGCCTGTCCGCTTTATCAATTGCTCACGCAACTCAATGCCAAACCCAAAGGCGCTGGCGATGTTTCGTGGAATTTTGAAAAATTTATTATCAACCGAGATGGCAAAGTGGTACATCGGTTTGAACCGCAGACAAAGCCGGATGATCCGGTGCTGGTCGGCGTGATCGAAGGCGAATTAAAGTCAGATTGAATATCTCGGCGGCCTGACAGGCGGATCACATGATGGCGCAAGATGCAGACCCGATGCTGCGCTCCCCAAGAGTCCAGGCCCTCGGTCTGGTGACATCGGTAGTGATTTGCTTTGGAGCTGCATTGCTCGGAAATCTCGCCACCATGCCGAGGATTCCCACATGGTATTCAGGGATCGCTAAACCGGCATGGACGCCTCCGGATTGGGTGTTTGGCCCGGTGTGGTCATTGCTCTATGCCATGATGGCCATCTCGGCTTGGCTCGTCTGGCGTAAGTTGGATGGGAAAATAATCAGGGTACCGCTGCTTTGGTTTGGGGCACAGCTGGCTCTTAACAGTCTGTGGAGTGTGCTTTTCTTTGGAATGCAAAAGCCGGCCTGGTCGATGGTGGAGGTCTTTTTTCTCTGGCTGGCGATTTTAATGACCATCCGGGCTTTCTGGCCGCTTTCTCGGTGGGCGGCGCTTTTGCTGGTTCCGTACCTTTTATGGGTATCATTCGCCTCGATACTGAATGTGGCAATCTGGCAGTTGAACCGTTGAGTCGGTCCTCCGATTTTGGATCAGGATGCTGCGGGGGGTCGCTGTTCCCCTTTTTGCCCGCGTGCTTCCCACCACTCGCTCATATGCTGGACCACAACAAAAAAGGTTGGCACGAATAGCACAGCCAGGAACGTGGACGTTACCATGCCACCGAGAACGGTTGCGCCCAACGAGATCCGACTTGAAGCGCCAGCACCCTCAGCGACTACCAGAGGCACCATGCCGAGAATAAAGGCAAAGCTGGTCATGAGAATCGGGCGGAAACGAAGCCGTGCCGCCTCGGCTGCCGCATCGGGGATCGATTTGCCCTGTTTGCGGATATCCCGCGCAAATTCAACAATTAGGATTGCGTTTTTACTCGCGAGGGCGATGACCAGAATCAAACCAATTTGGGCATAAATATCGATACCGAATGGCAGTACATAGATCGCGGCGGCCGATCCTAAAAGTGCGATCGGAACCACGAGGATCACAGCGGTCGGGCTAGCCCAGCTTTCGTATTGTGCTGCGAGCACAAGGTAAACCATTACCACCGCCAACACAAAAACAATAATCGGTTGACTGCCCATATTGGCCTGCTGATAAGAAACGGCTGTCCAGGCGTAGTCACTTCCGAAAGGGAGATGCTTTTCTGCCAGACGTTGCATCGCGTTCATCGCCTCACCGGAACTGTATCCGGGGCTTGCCTGGCCCACCAGCAGGGCCGCCGGATATAGATTGTATCGACTCACGACCTGCGGGCCGTATGTGCGTTTAAGATCAATCAGTGTGCCCAACGGTACCATATCTCCCTTGCGATTACGGACCTCCAAACGCTTGAGTTCCTGAATTGAATTCCGAAACCGGTTATCTGCCTGAATGCGCACCTGATAGGTGTAATTAAATTTGTTGAAATCATTGGCATAGAATGTTCCAAGATAGCCTTGCATCGTCTGGAAAACATCATTCAATTCCAGATCAAGTGTGGCTGGTTTTTGTCGATCGACAACAATTTCCATCTGCGGGACACCCGCTTTGAATGCCGTTTGAATCATCGCCACGGAGGGTTCATTTTCACCGTCCTTCCTGATTGCAACGACCGCGTTTTCAAGAGATTCAAGTTCATTCTGGATGTCGTCTCCTGCTTGCGATAAAAGTTCGAGGCTAAAGCCACCGCTAATTCCGAGGCCCGGGATGGAGGGTGGCGGAAGCGCGAACACTTTGGCAG
>JAYYJN010000277.1:0-2730 GCA_036146215.1 Planctomycetota bacterium | reverse complement strand
CGTCGTGTGTTGGAGTATCAGGCTAAAATGCGGTCGTTGATGGATGCTGCAAGGTCAGTCCGAGATATCCAGACGTCGGTCGGAGAATCGATTACGTTTACGTTGGACAGAGTTATTGCAGCTGAGAGAAAGCGTTTCGCGGAATCCATGCATGCGTGCCCTGAGGTGACCAGACTAATGCGAGAGCTTGTCTTGAACGACGAGAGATTGCACACGAAGATGCGACTAGAATATCAGGAGCACATTGCTAACGTGAAAAAAAACAAACCGTCGCAAATAAACTCAAGGATTTGGAAAAAGCAGTGCGACAGAAAAATGCGGAGATAGCGGAAAAGGAATCCGTTGTCACGGCGATGAGCCAGAACAAAGCATACAGTGTGCATATGCTTGGGTTTGGTAAGAAAAATGGAGGCTTGAAGGAACACCGCCAACGACGTTACGAAGTGTTGGAGCGGGTGCGTAGGACCTGTGGCCTTACCAAGGATCAGGAGGCCCAATGGGAATTTTTTAAACTTAATT
This sequence comes from Planctomycetota bacterium, assembly GCA_036146215.1. Taxonomy (GTDB): domain Bacteria; phylum Planctomycetota; class Planctomycetia; order Pirellulales; family UBA7805; genus UBA7805. The sequence goes on along the minus strand of JAYYJN010000277.1, from coordinate 2,211 downwards.
GGGAGGAACTGGAGTCCGAGTTTCACTCTGAAAAATGGGGTGAAGTTTTTAGTGAGATCATGAACAATATTATGGTCGAGGCCCGGGATGGGAATCTCGATGCCTTTTCCAAATTTGTAGAGTCCGAGTGGAAAAGAGTGCTCGGCGAGATAGGTGGGTTGATCGCACCGCCATATCACCCAATGCTCACTGATGCTTCATAAGTAATGAAGTAGATCAGTCCGTCGCTCCGTTGTCACGGAGCGATCGGGTGGCAAGGGACCGGGGTTCGGGGAGCAAGTGATCGGGATGCATTAATTAGTCCGTTCAGATTAATTGCGGAGGTCACTTGCGTTTTTTGTTTGCGAAAAATAATCATCGTCGTCATGGTCGCCGTCGTCGTCATTCGTTGTCGTCGCTTAATTAATTACATTGATCGTCGTAGTCAATTAGTTATTTGTTATTAATGTAATTAAGTCGTCGTTGCCGTCTTAGTCATCGTTTGCATGAATCATATTTCCGTAGTATTTTGGATCAAGCAGTAGATTTTAAAGCATGGATGCTAGTTTACCTGGTTTAGTTCGATCCCTTTTAGCAAAATTTGATTTCAGATCTGGCTCCAGGCCTCAAGTGACCAACGAGGCTTATGGCAACAGTGGACCCGGTAGAAAATGGACCGTTAATGATAGCGGCCTTTGGACACCACTTGCTTCTGTAACCCCCGTTGTCACAGGGCAGGCGAGTGGTTTTTCGAGCTATCAACTTGAGTCGGCTGTTTGCCCCGTTGTCACGGGGCCGCCGGCTGGTATCTCGAGCTGGCAACCTGGGTCGGTCGCTTGCCCCGTTGTCACGGGGCCGCCGGCTGGTTCCTCGAGTAGCCAACCTGGGTCACTTGATTACCCCGTTTTCACGGGGCAGGGGGCTGGATCTTTCAGCGATCAATATTGGTCACCTGATGCTTGCGGTGCTACGGTGCAGGTGGCTCAGTCTTTCCCTGCAGGTGTCACGGATTCGCCTTCATTCCCGGAAGAATACGGTGATTTACCTGCTGACGATTGCGAAGAGAACGGCCCTCTTCTATTCACATTTGGGCCTCCACACTGGAGCCGCATTCCATGGCTTGCCGATGGCGACTTTGAGAGCCCTTCGCCCCAACATCTTTGTTCCGATGAGTGTGTCCTCGAAAACTATAATTTTGGCCATGGCTTTACCTATGGAAAGGAACAAGACTGGGTCCTAAAGCGGTTAGCCAATGGTAAAGGGCACGTCTGTGCCATCCAAGAGGGCAGCCAAACATTGTGGAGGCTCGTAGTGAAACTGCACGGGAAGGGTGATCCCAAGAGGCAATTCTATGTCCGCGATTACAACGTTCAAGAAAAAATATGAGGCCCCCGTTGTCACGGGGCAAGAGAAACGTCAAGCGGAGGATCATCATCTGTTATCAGTTTTTTTTAACGAAGCTCCGACCCGATCCGGTATCGAGGAACAGCACGGCCCTATGTTCATGGCGAGAGCAAACCTTGTGAAGGGCATCCGAGCGTTAAAGTATTATCGACTAGATCACGGAGCGTACACAAGTGGCCGTTCTAAGTACAAGGCAATGACCAGAATTCTTTTCGTAGAAGTTCGCATGAAAACTATCACTTGGAAGGTCGGGACGGATGCGAGAGGTCAGGACGTTGTGACAGATAAGATCGTTATGTGCAACGTTCATCTCCACTGTCATGTGGCCAACAAAAAGGGCACAACCAAGGAATACAGGAAGTATTTCGATGCCCTTGCCGAAGGCATTCATGAAACCAAAGCCCGATTTCTTTTCGGTGATTTTAACATGGCTTTGCTGGAGATGGTTGTTCAATTGAGGATGAGGGGAATTATGGCCAACATGGCTTCATGCATGTTTGTGTACGATACCAGGGTATTCCAGCTCGAAACCTTGGAAAATGTGCCAGAGGAAGATTGGATTGGTAATCCGAATTACAAATTGGACAGTTGCGGCATCATTTCAATTGGTCCGGTGGAAAGTGTTAGATGGCCATGGAATTCCCTAGTTTTTGGCGTTAAGCCCTGGAAAATAAGAGATGGCACTGTGGACCATAAGTGTAGGCCGATGCTGAAACATGGTGAATATCCGTACACTCCGATATTTACACCACTGACAAGAGGTGCGGGGTTCAATATACACAGTTACAGACCCAAAGACCCGCAGCGAAAAAAGGAAATGCTTGAACT
>JAYYJN010000276.1:0-6391 GCA_036146215.1 Planctomycetota bacterium | reverse complement strand
CAACACGGTCCTCGATGGTTGGATGACGTTTGATTTCATCCCCCCGCAGAAGACTACCGGCTTCATCCGTTTGAAAGCTTAATGCACCCAGCGTGACACCCTGATAGACTTTCACATGTCGGCCGATCTCGCATGTTTGTCCAATGACCACACCGGTCCCATGGTCGATAAAGAAGTGATCCTTGATTTGGGCTCCGGGATGAATATCGATGCCCGTCGCTCGGTGCGCCCACTCGGTGAGCATGCGAGGGATAAAGGGGATATTCAGGCGATATAACTCGTGAGCGACTCGGTAAATAGTCACTGCCTCAAGACCCGGGTAACAAAAGATCACCTCATCCACTCCTTTGACCGATGGATCGCCAGCCAACGCGGCTTCTACATCGGTGGCCAACAATCTTCGTAACTCTGGAATTTTTTCAAGAAACTGTATCGTCATTGTTTGCGCAAGTGCCTCGAAATCAGTTTCTTCCGCTGCGTGATCTTCGACTCCAGCATCGTGCCGCAGTGCACGGGCGACCTGCTGTGTTAATTTATCGTGCAAGCCATCAATCAGGTCGCCCACGTGATAGGTTATATTGCCGAGGTGGAGACCTTCGCGACGCCGATATCCGGGATAAATAATTTCCTTGATCGACTCCGCGACATCGATAATGACCTCGTAACTCGGCAACGGACTGTGCCCGAGATGATTGATTGTTCCAACTTCGGAATAGGTCTCGACGATACGGGAAGTCAACTCGGGAAGTTGTTCTTTTAAACGAAAATCGGAAGCCATGGCCTTTGCACCCTATGGGTCGGGTAAACAGCAAACGGTAGCAGCAAGGAGCTACCAACTGCATGATTTGAAAGAAAGATGAAGGTCTGTGTCCGGTACTAGACCGGACTCGTACAGCGACACAAGGCAAAGAGAGTCTGCGGCATACCTGTTCGCTGTATCATGACAAATCCTACACACTTTTGTTGTTTGGTTACGCGACCGCCGAGCCTCTCTTATGGTATGACCGCAGCACGGCAAAATCAACGCTCTGCTCATTTCTTCGGCAGACCGAGATCGAGGAGTTCAGTGGAATGCTTTAAACACCCAAGGAGAAAGGGTTGCTAGCGTGCTAGCTTTCTCCTGTCGGCACCTTACGAGTCCTCCTCCGAGACCTTCGATTTTGAGACGATTTCCTGCTGAACATTGCCGGGAACCGCTTCATAATGTGAAAATTCCAGGGTATAGCTCCCCTGGCCACCGGTCATGCTAGATAGTGCACGGGCATACGTGGATACCTCTGCCAACGGGACCTCAGCGGTCACAGTCTGCAAATTACCCCCTGCCGATTCCATTCCGTGTACCCTGCCCCGCCGTCCTGAGAGGTCACTATTAACGTCGCCCAAATTGTCGCCTGGAATCGTGATATGGATCGTTACGATTGGCTCGAGAAGTGCTGGCTTCGCCTTTTCAAACACCTCTCGAAATACCATGGAGGATGCCGTTTTGAATGCCTGTTCCGAACTGTCGACCGGGTGATCTTTCCCATAGTGCACCTCAACACATACATCCTGCACTTTGTAACCGGCAATCACACCTCGATTGATTCGCTCCAGAAACCCTTTCTCGACAGCCGGCATGAAATTTCCGGGTATTGATCCACCCACGACCGAGTCGACCCAGAGAAAATTACTATCTTCGTGATAGTGGAAAGACTTCATGGAAGCAAATCGGTCTTTCGTCGCGAAGTCTTCCGGGGTGGTGCCATGTGGAAACGGCAACATGCGGATGTGTACCTCACCGAATTGTCCGGAACCACCCGACTGTTTTTTGTGGCGGTAACTTCCTTCCGCGTTGTTTTGAATCGTCTCCCGATACGGTATTTTGGGTTCTTTCGTATCGACCTCTACTTTGTCACGTCGCTTCAAACGCTCCTGTATAAGTGTCAAATGAAGCTCACTCATTCCATTCATCACCAGTTCTTTTGTCTCGGGGTCGTGATCGAGACGAATTGTTGAATCCTCTTCTGTGATTTTGTGCAGCGCAGCAGAAAGCTTGGTTTCGTCGCCACGGCTTTTCGGAGTGACGGCGAGTCCTACCATTGCTGTTGGAAACCGAATAGAGGGCATTTGAATTTCACCGAGCGTGGTCCCCGTATGCAACTCTTCCATTTTCGCAATCGCGACAATATCACCTGGTCCCGCGGTATCGACCGGCGATGTCTCATTTGCCTGTACCTCCAATAACGGGCCTATTTTCACGCCTTTGCGAATTTCCGGACTTGCCACTTGTGAGTCTTTATGGAGCGTTCCAGAGAATACACGAATAAAACTCAGCTTTTGCACAAAAGGGTCAATTCGCGTACGAAATACTTGCGCGATAAGCGGACCGGACGGGTCGGATTCGATCGAAACGATCTCTCCATCAGCTCGTTTGATTTCTCTTGCAACCGCATTGGGAGCCAAACCGCACATGGCAAGACCTTCGAGCAGTTCCGAGAGCCCGACCTCGGTTTTACTCGAGACGCAAAGAATCGGAATGAGACTTCCGGCGGCGACCGCTAACGACATCAATCGAGCTAATTCTTCCTGCGTAGGCTCCGTGCCTTCAAAATACCGCTCCATCACCGCCTCATCCACCTCGATAATCGATTCGATCAGTCCCTCGTGAATGCCACCCGGATCGATCACTGCAGCAGAAGTATCGTCCGGGACCGTGAGCGTGCTCGCCACACCTTGGAAGCTCTCGCCGAGACCGAGCGGAACATTGAGCGGCACACAAGCACTTCCAAACAGCTCCTTGATGCTCGCCAGGAGGCCCGAGAAGTCGATATTCTCGGCATCAAGCTTATTAATCACAATCATCCTACCCACACCAGCGGCTCCGGCTTCCTGAAACACGCGCCGCGTATTCACTTTGATTCCGCCGCTTGCATCAATCACAATGCAGGCCGTATCGACACCACGCAAGGTACCGATCACTTGCCCAATTAAATCTGGATAGCCGGGCGTATCAATCACACGATATTTCTTCCCCTCGTGTGTAAAATGGGTTAACGTTGCCTCAATCGTATGCTGGTGGTGTTTTTCTTCCTCGTCAAAATCGCAGATGCTGGTTCCATCGTCGACACTCGGGTTCGCATTGATTGTTCCGGTTAATGTAAGAAACTTGTCCGCCAGCGTTGTCTTACCGGAGGAACCGTGACCAACGAGAGCAATGTTGCGTATATCTTGGATCGTATACTTCGCCATATTTCAAAACCCTCACATTGAAACTCTGATTGTCTGGAACCGTTTCCTCGCTTGCCCCATCACGATTACTTCCGATCAATCGAATCGGGATTTCGCTGCTGATAATGCATCCTCCATCGTTAAACGTCCTTCATAAAAAGCCTTACCCACGATACACCCATCGACGGGAAGTTCAATTAAACGGTGAATATCTTCCACCGAGTGAATTCCCCCAGAGGCAATTAAAGGCACCGAAACAAATTTACGCAATTCTTTTAGAGAATTGAGATTCGGTCCACTAAGCATGCCATCGGTGGCAATGTCGGTGTAGACGACGGCTGCCAGTGGAGCTTCCTGGAATTTAGAGACCAAATCACTCGCCGTCACACGGCTGACATCCAACCAGCCATCGGTTGCCACAAATCCATTGCGGGCATCCACACCAAGCACTAATCGGTCGGGATATTTCTCACTCATCCGGCGAAACCAATCAGGCTTTTTGATCGCTTGCGTGCCGACGACAAGACGGGATACGCCAGCCGTGATTAATGTCTCGATCCCGACTTCATCCCGCACACCACCCCCGACCTGCAGGGTGAGTTGAGTTGCGGCTGCAATTGCCTTAATCACACCGCGATTTACAGGCTCTCCACTGCGGGCGGCGTCAAGGTCGACAAGGTGAAGAAAGTCTGCACCCTCTGATTCCCAGCGCTGCGCCATGGCAACAGGATCTTCACCATAAACGGTTTCCTGTTGGTAATCGCCCTGGAGCAAACGGACGCATCGTCCCCCACAAAGATCTATTGCTGGCCAGATTTGAAAACGGTGCGCCACCTAGCGAACTCCTTCAACGCTCCGCACTAGAATACGCATGACAACCATCACACGCATAAACGTCTGTTGAATAACGCTAGATAAATATCTCACAGAAACTGCTGATCATCAAGTCGGCCCATAGACCATGAGTCAGCGAGATACGAACTGCCGAATCATCAGCATTGAATCGTTGCAAAATTGCGGAGCATTTGCAGACCCGCTTGTTGACTTTTTTCAGGATGAAACTGCGTGGCAAAGATATTTTGGCTGCTAATCATTGAAACAAAGTTTCCGGCATAATTGGTTTCGGTCGCAACCACTTTTTTGTCTTTAGGCACAACGAAGTAAGAGTGCACGAAATAGAAAAACGCATCAGGTGCAATGCCACTAAGTAGGGAACACTCTTTCTGCATTTCCAGTTGGTTCCAACCCATATGCGGAATTTTGCACTCCGGCGGTAAATTTTGAAATGGGACCACTTCACCGGGTATGATCCCTATTCCTAGATGGGTTCCATTCTCATGACTTTTTTCAAATAAAAGTTGCAAACCAAGACAAATTCCGAGGAGTGGCTTTCCGGATTCAGCCAACAATCGAAGCGGTTCCACCAAATTGCGATGATGCAGTTGCTGCATCGCATCCGCAAAAGCACCTACCCCAGGCAAGACCACTTTATCGGCCTGCATGAGGATCTGGGGATCATCGGTCACCGTGCTCTCTTGACCAACACGCGCAAAGCCACGCTGCACGCTACGCAAGTTCCCCATCTGGTAATCCACAATTGCAATCATGACGCTGAAACGTGAGTCGTCCGATCTTCCATCGTCGCCGTTTACAAACAAAGGCGACTGTCCTTGGGATTAATGTAGGTGACCAGTGAAGAGTGCACCAGCGGACTTGTTATCGCTATCGCAACTGTTGACGCCCACCGATGCATGGTACTTAGCGGACTGCATCGGGATAAATCACTATTTCAACCCGATCATTGCCCAAGCGACCGGTTTCGGTAGCGGATGAATAGACAGGATGGTTCGCTCCGTGGCCGACAATAAACATCTGATCGCTTTGGAATATTGAGCGCGTGAGAAAAAATTCGTAAATAGACATTGCCCGAGCAGAAGATAGATGATGACCATTCCTCCAGGCACCTTGTAAGTTCTGGTTTGAACTCGCATGTCCCTCCAAACCGATCCGTTGATTGGGATATGCCTCTGCAAGCTTTTTCCCCAACCCGTTCAGGGTGCTAATTTTACCCTCTCGAATTTGTGCGGTTTGGGGATTGAAAACACTCTCAGCAGACATCTGTATGCGAATGACGTTTCCGTCTCGCTCGATTGTCCCTTCCTCGGCGGACAAATTAATAAGTTTCAAATTCTGATTCGGCCGGATCGTCGCGCCACCGCGTTGTCGACTCGACGCAGTGAGGTGCTCGACCGATTGCTGTGCCGATTTCGCCCGAGCCTCGCTTTGTACCAATTGCGACTGCGTCGCCTTCAACTGTTCGGTCGATTCATTGAGTTGCTGTTGCAGCTTTTGCACACTCTGTCGCGCAGCGGCCAACTGCCGCTCCTTTTCTTGATTCAGTTCATTTAACGATGCAGCATTCTGAGAAGTCCCCTTTTTCTGCATTTGTGTTTGGGCAAGCTCACTGGTCGTCGCGGCCAAACGGTCGCTGACACTTTTTAAATGTTGGCCCTGTAACTGCATTTGACGCTGAGCATTGGCAAACTGAGTTTGTAGAGTTTGATTTTTTTCAGTTAGCCCTGAAACACTTTGTCGCAATTGCTTGACTTCCAGCTCCGACTCGCGACGCCACTGCTCCAGTTGGGCCACCTGCTGAGCGGGACTCCCCGAGAGCGTCCGATCCACACGACTGGCCCCCGCGGATGCAAAAGGATTGGCGAAACCACCATTTTTCGAGCAGCCCAAAAAACAAAATAGAAGTGGCCCGAGACAGGCAACTCCCAAAAGCCAGCGGGCTAAGAATGCTTCGCTGAGTTTCGATGATTTTCGCAACCGGTGATCCACTTCAGTTTCCACTTGCTCAAGTCGTTATTAACTGGGGCCGGGTAGGCTGAGCATGGCGAGCCCAAAAAAGCGGCGGAATGGTAGCAACGGGAAATCAGACTCACAAGGTCAGATCTGGCTCCGGCTTAAAACGGATAGCACTGGTAAAATAGGGGTCTTTGTAGCGAGCAGTAGCCCGTAGTAGCGGGATGGTTTGCCAGCTTAGGGTGGGTTCAACGTCATCGGGCCGCTTCGTCCTCCATCGGTAGCTGATCGATACACCGAAAATCATCCGCTTCGAGTCGCGCGGGGGCGTAGCTTGATAAATGTTTAGTGCAGCACGTGTTTGGACACATGATTT
>JAYYJN010000275.1:0-4933 GCA_036146215.1 Planctomycetota bacterium | reverse complement strand
GATTACCGAGAGTCAGTTTGTGTCGGCTGCCAGCGTGACGGGCGTCAATCTGACAGGTCACACCATGAGCGGTTGGGATCTTTCAGGAGTCGACCTGACCAGCGCGACCCTGACCGGCGCGGACCTGATCGGCGCGGACCTGACCAACGCGAACCTGACCAGCGCGGTCCTGTGGCAAGCGACCCTGACCAACGCGAACCTGAGCGGCGCGAACCTGGACGGCGCGAACCTGATCGACGCGAACCTGACCGGTTCCACGATTACCGAGAGTCAGTTTGTGTCGGCTGCCAGCGTGACGGGCGTCAATCTGACAGGTCACAACATGAGCGGTTGGGATCTTTCAGGAATCGACCTGACCAGCGCGACCCTGACCAACGCGACCCTGACCGGCGCGGACCTGAGGCAAGCGACCCTGACCGGCGCGGACCTGATCGGCGCGGACCTGACCAACGCGGACCTGACCAACGCGACCCCGACCAACGCGACCCTGACCAACGCGACCCTGACCAACGCGAACCTGCGCTACGCGGACCTGACGGATGCGCACCTGACCGACGCGGACCTGACCGCCGCGGACCTGTTATTCGCGGACCTGAGCAACGCGAACCTGAGCGGCTCGATTCTTACCGATACTCAGTACTACAACAATGCCACCTGGACTGACGCCTTTTACTACACCGATAACGAGCCGACTTGGCATAGCGGCATGGATGCAGCCTGGCGATCCTTGGTTGGTATTGTTCCGCGTTCATCATTAGGTGCGGGCAGCCCGGTTCCCGAACCGTCCACGCTTCTCTTAGCCCTTATCGGTCTGGCGCTCTTGCCACGCAGAAGGCGACGGTAGTAATCGGCGGGCTGCAATCGTTGCCTAGCTTATCGTCTACCGATGTTGCGACTCGCAATGCTTCACCATGCGTTGATATACATGGGGTTTACATATCTGGGTTCAGGCCTTGGTTCACGAAACGATGTTCCAGGGGTGTCTCTGCCCTGTCCGGCCATCATTCGCAGGGCGTAGAAAAACCCTCGGTCACGCTAACTGAAAGGTGACTCGAGGGTATTGATTATTTTTTAGATGATTTTGAATCCAGCGCGTCTGCCAATTCCGCCACTCCGGCAAATGTGCCTGACGACACACCAACTCGCCCTTTCGAGTCCTACACAAATTAAACTCGATTCGGGACGGATGCAGAATTCTACCAGCTAAAAAATAGGCTGTACAGCGAGAGTGCAGGAATGAGAGTTGACCGATAACTAGGATCATCCTAAGGTGGGAAAATCTCGAATTGGCGAACTCTGACTTCTCTTAATGGCAATCCCTCAGCCTATCAAAACGATGCGTGTCATACTGTTTGAAGACCAAAAAGCCGCAGATCTCTATCCTGCATCCCTAGCACGCCCGACGGCAATGATTCCTTGTGGTGGTTACCGGTTGGAGGAACTTGTTCAATTTTTGGACTTGCCGGTCATTCATGCCCCCCGACACTATCTGCGTGGGATTGGTCCCGCCGTCGATCTTCAAAGGTTAGCCCATGAAGGGGATGATTATCACTTGTTCATCAATGGGCGAATTGTCCCCAATCAAGTGACTCTCGAACATTTAAAAAAATGGGTTGCCATGCCCGAACCGGGTATCGTCGCTGAGCACGACACTCCATTGGCTGCCCTGATACCATCGGACCTGTTAGCAAAGGGCGATCTTGAAGCCGAAAACCTCGCTGAAATGGTTTCGCAAAAAAAAATTCCGCGGCGAGAAATCTCTTTGCACAGCTTTGATTTTCCGCATCAAATTATCCAACAACATTTAGAATGCTTAACAACCAATCTTGCCCACCGAACACAATACAATGAATATGATCAACCTGTGAACGGTCTCTTTCTGGCGCCGGGTGCCAGCATGGATCCCACAGCGACTTATGATCTTTCGGACGGTATGATCGTGATCGAACGCGATGCTCGAGTCGGTCCTCATGCACACCTTCAGGGCCCAATGCTGCTTGGTAGCAAATCAGTTGTCCAGTCACATGCCTCAATTGGTCCGCATGTTGTTGCAGAAAATAATTGCAAACTGGGAGGGGAAATCAGTTGCTCAATTATTGCTGCGTACTCCAATAAATCACACTTCGGATTTTTAGGACACAGCTACTTGGGGAGTTGGGTGAATTTAGGCGCAGGAACCACCAATAGTAATCTGAAAAATACCTATGGTGAAATTCATGTCGATAAGGGCGATCGGCGGATCGCAACCGGGATGCAATTTTTGGGATGCCTTATCGGCGACCATACAAAAACCGCAATCGGCACTCAGATATTTACCGGAAAGACAATCGGTATGTGTAGCATGCTCTATGGGACCGTTGCCGAAAATGTGCCCTCCTTTGTGAACTACGCCAAACAATTCGGTAAATTAACCGCCGTCTCTCCCGCTGCAGCAGCAACCATTCAAGCCAGAACCTTCGCGAGGCGTGGCATCATACAAACGCCAGATGACCTGAACCTTTTAAATGACCTCTACAACCGAACGCAATCAGACCGGGAGCATTTTTCAAGCAAGCTACCTGTGGAACCGCTTGTGCTGTAAGGTGCTACAATCGTGGGCAACATTTTTTCGCCTGTTTGTCACAGTCTCACGAATCTGCGAAGATGGAGCGATGGAGTTGATTAAATGAAAATGAGTGATGCCTATGCGGATGGCCGCTTCGGACTGTCCTTTGAACTCTTCCCGCCCAAAACAGAGGCTGGTGAGGAGGTTTTATTTAAGCATCTGAAACGACTGATTACATTTGATCCAAGCTATATTACATGCACCTATGGTGCAGGCGGCTCAACGCAAGCAAAGACATTAGAACTCATCGATCGAGTGCAGAAGGCTTACGATTGCATGGTCGCATCTCATTTGACCTGCGTGGGACTCTCGCGCGATGCATTGATCCACTACTTGCACGAAGCCAACCAACGCAACATCAACAACGTTGTTGCCCTTCGAGGAGATCCGCCGCAGGGCGCGGATTCGTTTGAACCGCCCGAAGATGGCTTGCGGTATGCAAGTGAATTGGTAACCCTTATCCGTGATGAGTTTCCCGACTTTGGCATTGCTGTTGCCGGTTATCCTGAAACTCATCGCGAGGCTGAGAGTCCTGAGTCCGATCTTCAGAATCTCCAGCGGAAAGTAGCCTTGGGTGGCGACTTGGTCATCACCCAGCTCTTTTACGACAATGCGGACTTCTTCCGCTTCCAGCAGTCCTGTTCCGAACGAGGGATCGAGGTTCCGATCGTTCCCGGGATACTTCCGGTGACAAACCTTGCGCAAATCCAGCGAATCTCAGGGCTTTGTGGGTCAATCCTGCCCCGTGACTTCGAAGCGGAACTCAGCGCGTGTGGAGAGGATTCAGAAAAACAATTTGAGGTAGGTGTACGATTTGCGATCGACCAAGTTAATGATCTCATTGACAGAGGGGTGCCGGGAATCCACTTTTACGTGCTCAATAAATCAGATGCCACTGCACGCATTTTAGAATCCGTGAGAGTCCCCTCTCAATCGTAATCGCTTGACCTAGGCCATCTCCGGGCTTTCTTCAAGCTGCGGATTGATATCCACAAAAGAAGCAAGTGCGTGCTTCGATTGAGGTTGTTGAAGTTTTCGAACAGCCTTTGCTTCAATTTGCCTCACGCGTTCACGCGTAACAGAAAAAATCTGACCGACTTCCTCCAGTGTGTAGCTATAACCATCTACCAAGCCGTATCGCATTCGAATGATTTCGCGCTCACGGTAGTTAAGGCCCTGGAGGCAGTCTTCAATGCGCGACTTGAGTGCCTCGTTATTCGTGTCATAAAGAGGATCCTTATCGCGATAATCTTCAAGAAACTCGCCGAAATAATTATCCTCGTTGTCTCCGACCGGTTGGTCCAACGATAACGGTTGCCTTGACATCTTAAGAATGCAACGCGTATCTTCGAGTGAAATTCCTGACTTGGATGAGATCTCCTCCGGCGATGGTTCGCGTCCGAATTCTTGCACCAACTCACGCGAAACTATTCGAATTCGACTCATCGCATCAATCATATGAACAGGAACCCGAATCGTTCGGCTATGGTCAGCAATTGCGCGTGTGACCGCCTGTCGAATCCACCATGTTGCATAGGTAGAAAACTTATATCCTCGGGCATGCTCGAATTTTTCAACCGCCCGCATCAATCCTGTGTTTCCCTCTTGAATTAAATCCAAGAAGCTTAATCCTCGATTGCGATATTTCTTTGCAATGGATACGACGAGACGCAGATTTCCTGCCGATAAAACACGTTTTGCATCGTCGTATTCCACACGACAGGTGGCAGCTTTTTGAACCCTATAATTTAACGACGATGGTGATTCCAAAGTAATTCGCATCAAATAATGCAATTCCTGCCGTAGGCGTGACACCGAACTTCCGGGGATACAATCCATTCCTCGCGCACATTGGTCCAACTGATTTTTTAATTCTCGCATGCGATCACTTATCTTTTCGAGATTGGTGAAAAGCGGAATAATTTTCGTCTCCCGTAGACCTAATTCTTCAATCAGCCGCACGATTTTGAATCGTCGAGTCTGTAGTTTTTTCCATGCCTCGCTACGACGTAATTGGGAGTTATTTTTCCCGATCATGACGGTGAAATCCTGACGATTTCGTTTCAGTAAATATTCAATCGTTTGCAAATTCGGATCGATTTGTTGCATGATCCGCCGCTTTTCAGCCATATTGGTCACCGAGACTTCAACCGTGCGATCAATTCTTAATTCCCCATGCTGAACCTTTTTGAGTAGGTCAGTCGCTCCCCGGAGTACGTAATCGGAAGCCAACAATTGCCTGCGATAATTCCTTTGAGTCATCTCAATCCGCTTCGCAGCCTGGATTTCCTCCTCCCGGGAGAGCATAGAAATATCGCCCATCTGCAT
>JAYYJN010000274.1:0-8540 GCA_036146215.1 Planctomycetota bacterium | reverse complement strand
AGGCTGTTCTGATTATATTTGTTTCTGTCGTCTTATTTTATGCTGGTAGTTTGAATGCCTATTTTTGATTTTTCCTGCCGGGATTGCCACAATGAGTTCGAGGTCCTTCTGCGATCGGGCGAGGTTCCACGGTGTCCGAGTTGTGCCGGGGAGCAACTTGATAAATTGTTGAGTCTGCCAGCGACACCGCGAGGACCTGGCAGTAGTAGTGGACAGTGTGAAAGCTTGCCAATCGGCAGAGGGCCTTGTGGTGGTGGTGGCTGCGGCTTGCCAGAGTGTGAATGACTCGTTCTCTTAAACGCTGGCGATCACGGTAGTGCGTCGACCTATGCCCAGAGCGCTAAATTGAACAGAGATCCCTATTTGCTGTTTAAAACCCACCCCTGCTCTCATGGTTTGAGCGAGCAGGCTTGTCGCGAGATCGCCGCCGCCGCCGAGGTCGTCGTCGCAGAGTCGGGTCAGGCGATTCATCAGCGGGATCAACCGATGACAGCCGTCTTCCTGGTCGTGCACGGCCGATTAAAGCAGGACGTCTTTAACATGCAAGGCAAAGCGTTGTTAACCCGTTACCAGATCGCGGGCGGGCAGTTTGGAGGGCTCTCGGCCGCTCTGGGGGAGCCGATACCGATCGATTGTGTGGCGGTGGATCCGTCGACCCTGCTCCGCTTTGATTATTCGCGTTGCCTCGAATTAACGAAGAAGTATCAACAGTTTCTGTTGAACTGGCTGCGGATTTTGGCAACCTCCATCCGGTCGAATCTATTCCAGGATCGGTCCCCGGTTCGCGCTCGAATCGTTGCCCTCTTCCATCAATCTCCTGAGACACGTCCGCTCACGACACAGTTGCTTGAAAAGCTTCACTTGTTGGGTGAATCTCCCTGTTTACTCACCGATGATCGAGATCGTCCTCCGGTTGAGAATGTGCGGATGCGAGTAGCGCCGAACGAGGGAGAGGATCAACTGGGGCCGGAAGAAATCCGTCGCTTGGTTGGTGAATGGCTTGCCGATTCTCAACGGGTTGTATGCGAGTTGGCCACATCTTACGACATCCAGCGGGCCGGTAATCTGGTCGAGGTCTGTGAGCAAGTTTTCTGGTGCGTTACTGCTGAAAATTGGCAGGCTTCGATTCGCATCTTGCAACAATTAATAGCTCGTTCACCCGGTTGGCGAAACAAGATCAACGTCGTCTGGTTGCTGGACGATGAAAAAGCACCGCTGGCCTCTGAACTGCGGAAACTTATCGTCCGTGATTTCAAGATCTGTCGTTCGACACTGTCGCCGAGGCAGGGAAAGTTATTGAGTTACGGCTTACGGCGTTTGGTTCAATTCCTGCGTGGTGTGCAAATCGGCGTCGCTCTGGGGGGCGGTGCCGCCCGGGGGATGGCTCACCTGGGCGTTCTCAAGGTATTGGAACAAAATGGTGTCGTTGTCGATAGGATTGCAGGTACGAGCGCTGGAGCGATGACCGGGATCGTCTATGGATCTGGCATGTCGGTCGACTACGCCGTGGACCGGTTCGTGAATGACTTACGACCCTCCTGGTTCTTCCGACATTTACCCCGTGGAGATTATTGGTACCTGTTGTACAAATATCGGACAGGCCAATTTGACCCGATGCTGCGAAAATATCTGGGTGACAGGTGTCTAGAGCAATTACCCTTGCCGGTCCACTCAATTACCGTTGACCTCGTGACGGGACAAGCCGTGACTCGGGATCAGGGTGATGCGGTGCATGGAATTATAGAAAGTATCAACTTGCCGGTTCTTGCCCCACCGATTAACCGGGAGGGTCAGGCACTGGTCGATGGTGGTTTAATCAACAACGTTCCTGCTGATGTTCTGGTCTCTCGAGGATGCAATTTCGTGATTGCCGTCAGTGTGACGACCAAGATGCAACACGAATTCGCAAGAAATCGTCCCGACACGCCAACGGCAAGTATGAAAAGGGCCTCGACACTGCAGACCGTTTTGCGAAGCTACCTGGTTCAAAGCGTTAACATGAACTCGATCGGCGTTCAGCCCGCTGATATTGTTATCGAACCCGATGTCTCCAATTTCCAGTTAACGGAGTTTGCCAAGACCGACCAGCTTTCGGTAGTCGGCGAAGAAACTGCCTTGGATTCGATCCAGCAGATCAAGCAGCAGCTTAGTCACTTGGATGCTCGTTTGTATCCATCGCCATAAACGGCTTGGCGATTTTGCCCGATCGAAGCGGTGCCAGTTTATTTTGGAGGCGATGAAAGCGAAGTCTATGCTCGCAACCAGCGCATCGATCGGGGTAATTTGCGGCCTGAGACGCAATCCATGTTGATGGCATTCTGCACAATTTGCCCCCCTGAGAAGGCTAACACGCCGTCTTGAAGACCCGCTGAGCCGATGCCAAAGCGACACTTTTAAGGCAGGACATACACTGCGCCCAGCACGGCCCCCGCCTGCATCAAGCCACCACGCAGCGAGATCGGAACGGCCGGAATGTACCGCGGTGCAGGATCTCCGGGCCAGTAATGCCCCAGTGCATAGACACATTCCTGAGGGGGGCGCATTCCCATGTTGTACGGCAGGATGGCGACGTTGCAGAAGAAATGGGCTGCCGAGAGAAACGGTTGCGAGATGCGACCGATCGAATGACCGTAACGTTCGGCTTGCAACTCGCGGAAATAGAGCGGTTTGTGGCACAAGCCAGATGCTGTCCAGGCGAAATTAAGCGGCTCTTGTCGACCGAAGTGATAGCTGTTGAGCGGAATCTGTTGTGTTTCGATATCGCACGATACCGGGAAGTCAGCACCCGGAACTCCCGCCACAGAAATATTCAGGCTGATATCAGCGAGCGTTCGATTCAGCAGATACTCACGAGAAAGTCGGCAGTCTCGCTCGTAGGCATTTTTTCCAGCGGCGATTGCCGCGTCGATTTCTGCTTCCATTGCCTTCGATTCACGCTCAATCAGTTGCTCATCCGAGTCGAGGTCGAGCGACTCGAAGGGCGGAGGCTCAGGACGAGAAACATCCCCCACCGCACCGGGCAATGTATTTTCAGTCAAGCCGTCCGTATTGGAATTTTGATTTTCAGCCGTTTGGTTTGAATCCGGACTTTCGGTTTCAGTTGTTGTCGAAAGTACGCTCGTGTTGTTCGATTTATCTGCATCTGACGGCCCGATGGGGGTCAGGGTTCTGGTCTTCTCTTCGCGATTTACAGGCTTGTCGATCCCAGATTTTACGATCGAACGTGGCGGACTCGGATCTGCCGGTTCGCTAGAGACTTGATTCGTTATGCCCTCAGTTGTTTTCGTCTTTTGTGAAGTTTGCAAGGGAAATTTCTCTAAATTACCTGCCACGTCATCTTGCTTCGCCCCCAGGTCTGCCGGCAGCTCGGAGTCGGCCAGGATTGATTGCTCGTACCTCGCCATTACCGGTGGAGTCGGTATGGTGTCGGAGGAAGCCTCCACTGCAACTTCGAGAGGGTGATAAGACGTCGCTTCGATTATGGTCATCGGGCCGGGTGGTCGAGTTTCAGTCGGGGCAGAAAACGTGAGTTTGATTCGTGGCACTTCCGTTGAAACTACTGGGGGATTTGCAGCGGTGGATCTCTGTTTCACAAATTGGAATGTCGAATTGCGGATTTGGCCCGTAGTCATCTGCCGAGCCCCTTCGATTTTCGCTGCATCGGATTGATCAGCAAGCGCGACGCGCGACTCGGGATTGGATTGGGTTGCATCGCGTGTGGATTGATCCCCGAATGGGTCCTGCAGGTGCAGCGATGCCGCACCGGCTACTTGAGCTGATTGCGCCGAACGCGATCTCAGGCGAATAGCCGCGCGATTCGCCGAAGTTTGTTTCTTTGCGTGTTGCGATTTCCAGCCATCAGAAGTCGGTCGCGAAGACTGTTGTTTGTCGAACACGACCCGCTGGAGGGGTTGTGACCTTGGTGTCCAGTCACTGGCCCATGTTGGCAGACTACCGAAAACAAACAGAACCACCAGCAGCAGTGGTATGCGGCTGGCAGAATACGGAGCGTCAGTTGCCCTCGCCGCTCGAGTGTTCGGTGCTGTAGTTTGTCGCTTCCTGCGTGATAGCAATGTCATGCGGATGGCTCTCCCTAACACTTGCCGCTGTGACCTGAATGAATTTTGCCTCGGATCGTAACTTTTCAATGTTCTGCGTACCGCAGTATCCCATTCCAGCCTTTAATCCACCGACCAGCTGATAAATGAACGGACTTAATCGCCCTTTGTAGGGAACGCGTCCTTCGACTCCCTCGGGCACTAATTTGTCCGGCTGTTCCTCTTTCCCTCGTTGACGATAGCGTTCACTTGATCCCTTGACCATTGCTCCAATGGATCCCATACCCCGATACACTTTAAACGTTCGCCCCTGGTACAGGATTTGTTTACCGGGACTTTCCTCCAAGCCTGCGAGCAGCCCTCCGACCATGACCACGTGTGCTCCAGCAGCAATGGCTTTAGTAATATCTCCGCTGTAACGGATGCCGCCGTCTGCAATGATCGGAACAGGTTCCGCCATACTCGCCATGGTTTTGGCTGCTTCATAAATGGCCGTAATTTGTGGCACGCCCACTCCGGAGATGATTCGCGTCGTGCAGATCGATCCGGGACCAATGCCCACTTTGACAGCATCGGCACCTGCGTCGACAAGATCACGGCAACCCTCTGCGGTTGCGATATTCCCTGCAATAACGTCAATTTCCCATCTCTTCTTAATTGTGCGAACGGTCTCCAAAACATTTGCCGAGTGTCCGTGGGCACTGTCAACAACCAATACGTCGACACCCTGCCGGATCAGGCTCTCAGCCCGTTCATAATCGTGAACTCCAACGGCTCCGCCGACTCGCAATCTTCCCTGGCTATCTTTGCAAGCGTTCGGGAAACTCTTCATCATGTCGACGTCTTTGATCGTAATCAGACCCTTCAGTCTGTAATCTTCGTCAACCAGTAAAAGTTTCTCGACCTTTTTTGCCATTAAAATTTTCTCAGCTTCCGCAAGCGTTACAGTCCCCGTTGCCGTCACCAGATTCTCACGGGTCATTACTTCCTGGATTCTTAGGTCCGACCCTTCAAGAAAACGAAGGTCGCGACGGGTGAGGATGCCTTGCAAGCGTCCGTCCGGGTCGGTGACCGGGACGCCTGAGATGTTATGTTGATCCATAAGCTTGCGTGCAGTTTCAACGCTAGCATCCGGCGGAAGCGTTACCGGATCGACGATAATTCCATTCGCCGATCGCTTGACCATGTCGACCTCTTCGGTTTGCTGATCGACAGACATGTTTTTGTGGATCACGCCCAGGCCTCCCTGTTGCGCTAGCGCGATCGCCATGTTGTTTTCGGTTACCGTATCCATCGGGGAGCTCAAAAGCGGAATATTCAGATCGATTCGGCGAGTGAGCCGCGTGGCAACCGATACCTCGGCCGGGACAATTTCACTGTAGCCTGGCTGCAGGAGCACATCGTCGAAAGTCATGCCGGTGTAAGCGATGCGTTCATTCATAAAGTGCGGTTCCTAGCCTCAGGGTCGAAGAATGACCGAGCATTATTACGTGATCAGCGGTGTAACGCAAATGGGGGCCACTATGCGCTGCTCTCTGAAACTGTTGTTCTTACAGCAACCCTGATCAACGATCGAAGCGGTTACGATCATCGGCAAGACTTGGTGCGATGCGATCTCATCCTCGAAGTGTAACGCGATCGAGGTGTCCACGCAAAAAAAACAGCAGCTCTAACCTCGACGGCGGGCTCGCCGTTTATCGCGACGACGGACTTTTTGCTCAACTTCCTCCATTTCATCAAACGGAGCGTCGTAGCCATAGTCCATCAATTCCATCGTACTGCGTCGAATCAATTGCCCCTGGTTGTTTTTTTCTTCAGAGCGATAACTGACCACCTCACCCGGAACATCAGCCGCATGAATCGACCACTTAATGGTGGCGCTTTTACCATTGGTCTTCACCATTTTTTGATGCGACGTTTTTTTGATCTCATCCAGCACCGGATGGGGCCTATCAAGGGCCGTGACCTCTACCTGATTTCGGTAAGCCGGCTCTTCATCTTCACCAAGGGTAGTGACCGTTTCTCGTCGAAGGACATAGGGTGGGGTCTCCTTGGAATAGTGAATTTTCACCAACTTGTGCTGTCCGGGACTTTCAATTTCATATTGTCGAACGCGGCAGGGAATTTGTTCCCCGTCGACCTTTGTTTCTTCTGGTCCGATCTCTTGCATCAGTGTGCGATTGCCGATCTCTTCGCCGTGATAACCGACGGAGATCGTTCTTACCGGGGAATCAAATTTTTTGCCGCCCACCTCCAGAACCGATTCGATACGTAGCGTCGCATATCCGCGACGACTGCGCTGGAGCGCAATGCGTTCTACCGTTGTCGTGGTCCCGGTCGGGTTGCCCTCATCGTCAAACGATTCCGTGATGATTCGTGCTGTCTGCCACGCGCCCGGTGCGAATCTTCCCCAGCCGTTGTGCTCCTTGGGAATGTCGCGGGTTTGTGCCATTGATGCCGACGTGAGGAGCCACATCGATAACACCAGAATAGAAGCCCTTCCGCATTGGCGGATCGTCATCGGGCAAAGGAATTGAGACAATGTGGCAGCAGAGCGCACCTCACGGGCCAAATTTCGGAAAAAACATTTCCTCATTCGCTTCAACCGCCGCCAGCTTTTTTCCATGCCAGCTCCTTGGTTTGAGTCGCGACCCGCTTGCCACCTCTGCGGTGTGTGCCCCCCGCAGTTCCGACATTCTGGCGCATTACTCCATAATCCACCAGAGTGGTATACCCCCATTGCGCGTAAAAACTAAGCAGGCCTCGATAAACGGGGGCAGCGACAGGGTGCTTTAAAGCTGCTATTCACTCTGTCTTCACTAATTTGATGCTACCGTTTGCGCCTGCTTTCCAATTGCCCGCGTGATTTGTTCGTCCTGACGTGGCGGGACACTTCGGAGATCGATAAGCAGTTGACCCTTCTGCACTCTGCCGACGACACCCGGTTTTCCGGTGCGAAGTTTGCGGTGAAAGTTATCAAGCGATTCGCTCGTGAGTTCAATCGACACACACCAGGTCCTGATCTGTTGGGTCGGCACCGAGCCACCGCCGAGAAATGCTTCTTCTTCCACCGCCTCTACTTTGGCGATACCCTGCACCTGTCCGAGTTGAGACGCCATGCTCTCTGCCCTCAATCGGAGATTTTCGAGCGGAGTTGCCAACAGTTGGAGTAAAGGAATTTGATGAGCTGCTTGTTGCGGATCGCGAAGTAATCGTAATGTTGCTCCCAGTGCCGCGAGCGTTAATTTATCAATGCGTAAGGCCCGTGCCATCGGGTGGCGGGCGATACATTCGATCTCACGCTTTTTGCCAATGATAATTCCGCTTTGAGGGCCACCCAATAATTTGTCTCCGCTGAAGAGAACTACATCGGCCCCGGTTGCGATACTTTCGGCGGCCAGCGGTTCATCATGAACGCCATAGGGAGACAAGTCGATGACGGCGCCGGATCCGATATCATCAATAACCGGAACGCAATGTTTTTTTCCGATGTTGACCATTGCCTCCAGGGTTACATCGGCGGTAAAGCCAACGACGGCGAAATTGCTGGGGTGTACCCGCATCAGGGCAGCCGTATTTTCGCAGATAGCATTTTCATAATCTTCTGCATGCGTTTTGTTGGTGGTTCCCACTTCTCTTAAATGTGCTCCACTAACTTGCATTACATCCGGCAGTCGATAACTGCCCCCGATCTCGACTAACTGACCACGTGAGACAATGATCTCCCGACCACCGCCGAGCGCAGCGAGCGTGAGCATCGTGGCGCCCGCATTGTTATTGACTACAACCGCCGCCTCGGCACCGGTCAATTCACACAATAGTCCTTCAACTGCGTCAAAGCGATGAGAGCGTTTTCCTGTCCGAAGGTCGATTTCGAGGCTCGCATAATCGCGAGCAATGGTTACCATCTCTTCAATCGCTTGTTCTGCCAGTGGGGCCCGTCCCAGACCGGTGTGCAACAAGATACCGGTTGCATTGATGACTGGTTGAAGCGACGAACGTTCTCCGAGCAGAATTTTTCTTGCAATCCGCTCCGCGATTTGGGTGACCGATGCAACATCAACCGGTTGATTTTCGCGATTGATTTCTTGTCGGTAGTCATCGAGGAACGAGCGCACGCCATCGACAACCACGTTGTGACTCACTCGATCCACCAGTGGCTTGAGTGGTCCTGCTTCAAGCAGTTCGGTGACAGATGGCAGGTGACGTAACACGCCTTTGGACATAATATCGGCCGTTTGAAATGGTTTCTGCTGGCTGCTTTGGAAGGTGACCGGATGCACCCTGGCATGGTTCAATCACTATGAGGCTACCAAGGGCCGTGTATGTCGTCAAACAGGGAGGGTTCGATAAGACTGCGCAGCTATCGGCACAGATGCAGAAATCGAGAACTCACAGAATCTCACTTTAATTCCGTTGGCTGGCTTCCTCCTTTTCGGGATCGATCGGGGTTTCCGTTTTAGTTTTCTTTTTTAAGGTTCG
>JAYYJN010000273.1:0-10604 GCA_036146215.1 Planctomycetota bacterium | reverse complement strand
TCGTAGGGCACCATCTTTTCTTCGCTCTCGACCTCATCGTGCCTGCGACCCATAAACCGCTTGATGGAAGAAATTGTCCGCGTCGGATTGGTCACTGCCTGTCGACGCGCCGGTTCTCCAACCAGGGTCTCGCCCTTGTCGGTGTATGCCACCACACTCGGCGTCAAACGATTACCCTCGGCATTGGCGATCACCTTCGCCTCATTGCCCTCCATCACAGCCACAACGGAGTTCGTGGTACCGAGATCAATTCCGATTATTTTTTCACCTTGAGCCATGCTCGTGTTCCTTTCTCTCTGCTTCCTTTCCCATTCCCTTCCCGACCGGCCACGTTGCACGGGGGGATTCAGGGGCAAACCAGATTCGACGCCTCCCATTCAAAAGCAAACCGTGTGCCAGCAAAGGTCATTTGATCGTAAACCATTTAATTAAAGTGGCTTATGCCGTTCACAACTCGCCGGCATAAATTGGCGAGCCAATTCGATCTGCCACTTTGACACGGTGATTCGGCTGGCATGGACCACTCTGCCGATTTGGCAGTTTCTTGACAGTCTAAAATGCTCCAACTACAAGTGACGAAAGCTTTTCTGGTTGATATTTTCTTGCCGCTGGGCGGCGTTGATGGAGTGAGAGGTGGGCTGCATGGCTAAGCGCAAGATTGCCAAAAAACCGGCTCAGAAAAAGAAGCGGCCCGGGCGGCCCAAGGCCTCAACCCGACCACCTTCGCTTACCTCTCTGCGCAGACGCATCGACCTGCTCGATCGTGAAATTGTGGAACGGATCAATGAACGGGCAGATCTAGCGCATTCGATCGGAAAAATCAAAGATGCAGCAGGTAGCGTGGTTTACGCGCCGGGTCGTGAAGAAGAGGTACTCTCAAGCGCCGTAGAAGTTTCCAAAGGGCCCCTTTCCGAGCAATGCATCCGTGCAATCTTCCGTGAAATCATCAGCGGATCGCGGGCGATTGAAAAGATGTTGCGAGTTGCCTTTTTGGGCCCCCTCTACAGTTACAGTCACTTGGCAGCGATTCACCGCTTCGGGCAAACCGTGGAGTTTCTTCCGGTGGGGACGATCGGTTCAGTCTTTGAAGAAGTACACGAGGGGCTTGCCGACTATGGATTGGTGCCGGTTGAAAACTCGACCGATGGCCGGATTGCCGACACGCTGGATAACTTTATTCGTTATCCGGTAAAAATCAGCGCAGAAGTCCAATTGCGGATCCATCACAATCTCCTGGGACACGGCACACGCGGCGATGTAAAAGAAGTCTACAGTCGGCCTCAGGCACTTTCCCAGTGTCGTCGATGGTTGGCAACACACTTGCCGCTAGCTCGCACCGTTGAGGTCACTAGTACTTCGACGGCAGCACAAGTCGCAAGCGACAAACCGGGTGCCGCGGCAATCGCAAGTATCCAGGCGGGAATTCAATATGGATTGGATGCCATTGCAACGAACATTGAGGACAACGAGGAAAATTTGACGCGTTTTGCCGTGATCAGCCATGAATCTCCTCCGCGTAGCGGGAAGGATAAAACGGCCATCATGTTCCAACTCGAACATCGCCCTGGCACGCTTGCCGACGCGATGTCCATCTTTAAACGTAGTAAAGTCAATTTGAGTTGGATTGAATCATTTCCCATTCCTGATTCGGGTGGAGATTATCTCTTTTTCATCGAATTGCAAGGCCATCAGCAAGATGTGAAAGTAAAACGGGCAATCGCCTCGCTGGGGAAAAAATCCCTCCGACTTGACATCCTGGGGTCCTACGCCGCGAGTGCACCGATTTCATAGTGGATTGCCTTTCGCAAGGATTTGTCGGAGCGATTTGAAACCCATTGCCAGGCATCGGTTACCCCATAACGCAGATCGGCAGGAAACAGTATATTTCTAACGAGTGTACTCTGTGCGTCACCCAATCCCCGACCTCGCAATTGCAGGCATCCCGTGATTATTATTCTTGGCTCTCAGGCAACCGACTCGCAAATCGAGGATGTCATCGAGCGTATCGAGTCACTTGGATTGCAGGCCCACTTGAGCCGGGGAACCTATCGGACAGTGATCGGGGTCATCGGAGATGAAGAAAAAATTGCAGCCGCTCCGTTCGAGGCAATTCCCGGAGTTGCCCAAGTGGTTCCGGTACTCCCCTCATTCAAGCTGGCAAGCTCTGAGGCTCACCCCCTTCCGAGCATTATCGAAGTGGGGGGTTCCAAGTTCGGCGGTGGTCACCTGGGCATGATCGCAGGTCCCTGCGCAGTGGAGAGTGCCGACCAAATGGATGCCATTGGCAAGGCCGTCGCCGAAGCCGGGGCAAACGTTTTACGGGGCGGCGCATTCAAACCTCGAACCAGTCCCTACGCGTTTCAAGGTCTTGGGGAAGAAGGCTTAAAAATACTGCAGGATACCGGCAAACGGTACAACATGCCGGTCGTCACTGAAGTGCTTGATCCGCGACACATCGAGATGATTGATCGTTATGCGGACATGTTTCAGATTGGTGCCCGGAATATGCAGAATTTTGTGCTTCTCACTGAGGTGGGTCGCACACAGAAACCGGTACTGCTGAAACGCGGAATGAGTGCCACGATTAAGGATCTTTTGATGTCAGCTGAGTACATTCTTTCACAGGGGAATCCCAATGTGATTCTCTGCGAGCGTGGTGTGAAAGGATTCGATACCGAAACTCGTAACTTGTTCGATGTTGCTGCGGTTCCAACCCTCAAAACCATGTCGCACTTGCCGGTGATTGTCGATCCGAGTCATGCCACCGGCCGGCCCGACCTAATCCCCAGTTGCGCGCTCGCCGGTGTGGCGGCCGGGGCGGATGGGGTCCACATTGAGGTGCATCACGCACCGGCAGAGGCACTCTCTGATGGCCCACAGGCACTTCTTCCTCCACAATACGCGACGCTGGCGAAACAACTTCGAAGGCTTTCAAATCTCATGCAAGAAAATGAATCCTAGGAAAATTGATAAGTGAGCAATATGCGAAAAACATTGATTGCTGGAAACTGGAAGATGAACCTGGACCGCACGCAGGCCGTTGCCCTGGCAATGGAATTGGAGAGCGGATTTGCTACCGATAGTGACGTTGAACTTGCCGTCTGCCCACCCTTTGTGTATCTCGACGCGGTTTCGGCGGTCGTCCAGGCAACAGCCATCGCCCTGGGAGCGCAGGATATGTACTTCGAAAAAGAGGGAGCATTTACGGGAGAAGTCAGCGGTGGCATGCTTACGGACCTGGGTTGCCACTATGTCATTCTTGGCCACAGCGAACGGCGTCACATCCTGGGAGAAACCGATGCCGTCATCAATCAAAAAGTGCATGCCGCACTCGCGTTGGGTCTGAAGCCCATCTTATGTGTGGGTGAGTTACTTGAAGAGCGTGAGGCATCCCAAACCGAAGCAGTGGTCCGCCAGCAGATGCAAGGGTCGCTAGACGGTATTTCGGCCGACCAGATGGAAGACGTCGTGATTGCCTATGAACCGGTATGGGCAATCGGGACCGGAAAAGTCGCGACTCCCGAGCAGGCCCAGAGCGTCCATGCCGATCTTCGCAGGATGATTGAGGCATGTTACAATCCTGAAGTGGCCAGTAAGGTACGCATTCAATATGGTGGCAGTGTGAAACCGGGCAACGCGGGAGAACTGCTGTCGCTCCCTGATGTGGATGGGGCGTTGGTTGGTGGCGCAAGTTTAACCGCGAGCGACTTTTTAGGAATCGTTACCGCTGTGACCGGAACGTAAACGGGCCAGTGAAGCGAACAAAGCAAGGAAACAACTTCCTCATCAAAGATGGAATGTAGGGAATGAAAGAGTTTTTTATTGTCATCACGTTAATCGGTTTTGCGTTCTTTTTGATCCTGCTGGTCCTCGTACAGCGAGGACGCGGTGGTGGACTCGCGGGCGCACTGGGAGGTGCCGGAGGCCAAAGCGCGTTCGGTGCAAAAGCTGGAGACACTTTCACAAAAATAACGATGTGGACTGCCTTCTTTTGGATTGTGTTCTGCGTGATCGCCGTCCGTTTGATGACCGGGAGTGGGGAGCCTGATTACTCTTCCAGTTTGGGAGGAGCAGCGCAAACAGAGTCGGGGCAACAAACGCAACAAACTCAACAAGGTAGTCTCAACGGACAGGGCC
Source organism: Planctomycetota bacterium (assembly GCA_036146215.1). Taxonomy (GTDB): domain Bacteria; phylum Planctomycetota; class Planctomycetia; order Pirellulales; family UBA7805; genus UBA7805. Next base: position 6,467 of record JAYYJN010000273.1, on the reverse strand, counting down.
AGAATGAAACGGCCACCGAGAGTGTGTCGTCGGATACCTCCAGTGCCGCTTCGGGGGCGTCCGATGCAGCACCCGCATCGTCCACCGGGGGAACCGAAAGTGAAGAGGCATCTCCTGTGACAACGGACTCCAGTGGCGAATAGATACCGATCTATTGCTGCCGCGGTTAGTCTGTGTGTTTGACTTTCAACCCATGCGGGGATTAGAGAGTGCTTTTAAGTATGACCGGTTATGGTGAGGGGGAGGCATCCGGTATCTCGGTGTCGGTTAACGCCGAAGTGCGTGCGGTCAACAACCGCTATCTAAAAATCAATTTCCGTTCCAATGAGCGGGTCGGGAAAGATGAAACCTGGGCCGAAAAAATCGTCCGACAATACATTAAACGGGGAACCGTTCATGTGCAGTTGCAGACCGTTACAGAGGACCAACGCAACAGGTTTCACATCAACGCCGAGACGCTCAATGCTTATCGCGAAGAACTCCAGGAATTCCAACGCCACCACCCGATGGATGGCCACGTCACCCTCGCATCGCTGTTAAACCTCCCAGGTGTTATCGAAGAGGTCGCTCCCAAGTTCGAGCACGAAGAGGTGGGGCCGCTGGCCGAGCGGGCGCTTGAGGCCGCGCTGAAAAATCTCAATGACATGCGGTCGATCGAGGGTCGGGCCATGGGTCACGACATGCTGGAAAACATTGAGAACATCAAAGCCCAACTCGCTCGCATCGAGCAGCGCGTTCCTCAAGTGGTTAGTGATTATACCGTGCGAATTCACGAGCGGGTAACGAAGCTATTGGAATCGCTCGGCACGAGTGTCGATACCGGTGATGTGGCGAGGGAGGTTGCACTATTCGCGGAACGGAGCGATATCTCGGAAGAGACGGTTCGCCTTCAGAGTCACCTCCAGCAGTTTTGTGAAACGATGGATGCTGCAGAGGCTGCCGGAAGACGATTAGAGTTTGTTTCCCAGGAAATGTTTCGTGAAACCAATACGATCGGCTCCAAAGCGAACGATGCAGAAATTTCAAAATCTGTTATTGAAATCAAGGCAGCAATCGAACGCATTCGGGAAATGGTGCAGAATTTGGAGTAAACAAGCTGTTCAGCGGTGATCAAAAAGACGCATGGCAAACCCACACGAATCAAGCAATGCGAGTACGGGCAAACTGGTAATTATTTCTGGACCCTCAGGTGCCGGAAAATCGACCGTGCTCTCGGAAGTTTTCCGTGCCAGTCAGCTTCCGCTTCGGTGGAGCGTTTCGGCAACGACCCGTGCTCCGCGGCCCGGCGAGGTCGACGGGAAAGACTACCACTATCTCGACTACGATGCATTTCAGGAAAAACGCAAGCAGGGCGATTTCCTTGAGTGCTTCGAGGTTTACGGGGGTGGTGACTGGTATGGCACCCTGAAAAGCGAGGTTGCCCCTAGGCTCGAGAGCGGCGATTGGGTAGTCTTAGAGATTGACGTGGAAGGCACTCGGGCCGTCCTAGATCATTATCCCGATGCGATTACGATCTTTGTGAGACCCGGGGACCTTGAGCAACTCGGAGAGCGACTAAGGGCACGGGGTACGGAGGCAGAGACGCAAATTCAGCGGCGTCTCGAGGTCGCCCGCAGAGAGATGGAGTCGATCTCCATTTATCGACATGTGGTTGTAAATAACGAGGTTGATATTGCCGTCATTGATCTCTGCCGCATTCTTGATCAATGCGAATCTGAGGCTGTTGATTCACCATAAATAAACAGAAAGCCTGTCGGGGCCCGGGCGTTCCAAGTAAATCGCCAAAATTGAAAAAACTAATTATCTTATTCCTGGAGTCTGCTTTCTATGCGGTATGCACTACGCGAAGAAGAGATCGTTAATAAGGTGGGCGGAAGATACAAGCTTTCCACGCTCATTCAAAAACGCCTGGTAGCCCTCAACGGTGGCAGTCGCCCGCTAGTTGATGTGAAGACCGGGGACAAAATGGAAATTGTTGTTCAGGAGATTCTCCAAGACAAAATTTTTCTCGATGAGACCTCCAATGTGCGCATCACTGAAGAGCAGGAACCGGCTGGTGGTCCCCCAGAACTAGATCTAGAAAGTCTCTAGTCACCCTGCACTGATGATTTCGCAGGTTCATACCGATGAACAACCGGGAAATTCTCATCGGCGTATCGGGCGGAATTGCCGCTTACAAAACAGCGGCTCTCGTCAGCCAACTGGTTCAAGCCGAGGCTTCTGTCACGGTGGTAATGACCCACGCTGCGACAAAGTTTGTAGGCCCTGCTACTTTCGCGGCCCTGACTGGCAAGCCAGTAGCGACCCGTACTTTTGCCTCGCGACAATATCCTCTCGGGGCGCATATTGAGCTTGCCCAGCGAGCAGAGTTATTTTGCATCGCGCCGGCGAGCGCCGATTGTTTGGCGAAACTTGCCCGGGGAACTGCCGATGACCTGCTCAGCACGTTGGCACTCTGTTGCACCTGCCCCCTATTGATTGCCCCGGCAATGAATGCAGCAATGTGGGAAAAACCTGCAGTGCAACGAAACCTCGCCCAGTTGAAAGAGGACGGATTCCACTGCATCGACCCGGGAGAAGGTTGGCTGAGCTGTCGGCAGGTGGGAGCCGGGCGAATGGCAGAACCGGAAATAATTTTTGCGGCCATCCAGCAGCATCTGAGTTGCTGAAAATGTAAGTGAAAGTTGCAGCATGGCACGGATTTTGATCACCTCAGGACCGACGCGACAATACCTTGATCCGGTACGATATTTAACCAACGCATCAAGTGGTCGTATGGGAGCCGCGCTTGCTGCGACAGCGGTCGCGAACGGACATGATGTTGTGCTTGTCAGCGGTCCCGTGGAAATCACATACCCCGAATCTGTTGAACTTCATCAGGTCATCTCGACCGAAGAGATGCTCGAAAAGTGCATCGCTCTTTTTTCCCATTGCGATGGCATGATCGGAGTCGCCGCTCCGTGCGACTACCGTCCCGAAAAAATTGCCCCACACAAAATTGCAAAAACGGGAGACCCGTTGCAAATGCAACTCATCGAAACCGAGGATATTGTTGCCCGCTTGGGTAAGAGCAAGGCGAACCGTTGGGTCGTCGGATTCGCGCTGGAGACGGAGGATCCCCGATTGCGAGCACTCGTGAAACTAGAAAAGAAGAGTTGCGATCTGATGGTGTTAAACGGCGTAGATGCAATGCACTCGCCTACCAATGCGGTCGAAGTATTGGAACCCTCTGGAGAATCAATCGGAACATTTCAGGGCATGAAAGAGGTGGTAGCCGCACAGATTTTTCAGCTTATTGAAGAGCGACTCATTACCTCCACTTCGGCCCGTAACGAAACGCCTCAGCAATCACAAAACGCATAGTTCATCGTTATAACACTCTGTTGAAAAAGCACTTAAGCGGCGTACGAGATGGCACGAATCAGCTGGCAGGCGTTCTGGATAGCTTGATGCTTCGGAATGCCCGCCAAATTCGTTATCTGGCGGCTTTTTTCTGCCACCTGAGAAAATCTTTGATTACAGTGGGAAGGTAGTCTCAAAAATTGCCGACCTGTCATTGAATCTGACACTGCCGAGGGAGCCGACGAAGATGTTGCGTAATCTGCTGAATCTAAGGAAATTATCTCTGTTTTTCTTTTTAATCGGCTCCATGCTGTGGGTTGCGAATGGCAACGCAGTAATGGCTCAGGAAGATGAGATTCTCGACAGGCTCTATGGCAACGGTGTTCACGCCTACAAACGAGGTGATTATGTCGAGGCTCATCGATGGCTCTCTGAGGCGATCGATACCGGAAATCGAGATCCTCGAACACGCTATTTTCGTGGCCTTGCTTACCTGAAATTGGGGCGTCCAGAGCAGGCTTCCAGCGACTTCGATAAAGCCGCTAAAAGCGAAGTCGGAGACGGAAATCTCGCCAAACTCGTCGATCAATCGCTTATCACCGTGCAGGGCCCGGATCGTTATCGACTCGAGAGTGCACGGACCAATGCGCTACGAGCGCGACATCTACGGAATCGGGGAATGATGCGTGAACGTAACGCCGAACCAGAACTGATTCAACCGGGAATGCCACGGTCGGGCGAACCGGCCGAGGGAACGATGAAGGATTTGCCAACGCCGGAAACGCCGGACGATGATGCCCTGCTTGAAAGCGATAAAGAAAGCGACTCTGCCCCATCCAAGACAGACGACGAGGGACCCTTCAGCACCGACCCGACCGAAGAGGTAGAAAAAGATCAACCGGTAAAAAGCGATCCGCCCGAGGAGCAGGATTCAGACGATCCGTTTGACGACCTTTTCGACGAATAGGACGATTGGATCAAAAAAAACCGTCGGGCAATAAGTCAATTCCTACGGTGTGGGACAGGACAAGGCATCACCTGTAAACCATACCGTGGTCGTGTGATTGTGACTTTAGCCGGGATTTCACGGCTACGAAGCCGACCCATCCGAATGAAAATTGCCTTCGCGGAACGCGTTGGCCATTGCTCGAGGAACCTCTGCCTCGGCCAAAACCACCTGAGCACGATTTTCAGCGATCAAGGCTTTCATCGCCTGCTCCTGTGCGACAGCCTCTGCCCGACGACGTTCCGCAGTCGCCTGTGCAACTCGCGTATCGGCCTCGGCCTGATCCGCCTGCAGACGGGCACCAATATTTTCCCCGACGTCAATATCGGCAATATCGATTGATACAATTTCAAACGCCGTTTGGGCATCAAGGCCGCGGGCCAATACCGCCTTGGAAATTCGATCTGGATTTTCAAGCACATCAAGGTGGCTATCGGCCGATCCAATCGACGTGATGATGCCTTCGCCCACTCGTGCAACCACCGTATCTTCGGTCGCTCCGCCGATCAATTGCGCTAAATTCGTCCGTACGGTGACTCGTGCACGAATTCGCAGTTCAACCCCGTTGCGAGCAATCGCACTAAGTGTCGGTTTACGAGATTTCTGCGGGTCGGGGCAATCAATTACCTTGGGATAAACGCTCGTCCGCACTGCATCGAGCACATCGCGGCCTGCTAAATCGATTGCTGCGGCTCGATCGAAATCAAGATCCATGCCAGCGCGATGCGCTGCGATGATGGCGTTGATCACATTGGGCACATTGCCACGCGCTAAATAGTGTGCCTCGAGACGGTCGGTACTGATCCCGGATTGGGTATCTCCTGCCACGAGGCCTGCCTGCACGGCCATGATTTTGGCTTCGACAATGACTCGCGGTGTAACCTGCCGGAACGTCATTCCGATTAAGCTGACCATCCGTACGTGAGCCCCAGACATATAGGCTCGAAACCAGAGTTTTCCGTACAGCATCAAGACAATAATGCTTAGCAGAGCGATCAGAGCAACCAAAGCAACGACCACAGCCATGATCGCATTCTTTGATTCACCCGCACCGGCATCCGCGGCATCCGCAGCAAATAGAATCCAATGCTGTTGTATCATTGTTTCGCCCTGCGATCGGATCGATTTTTCTCTTTATTGATAGAGATTATAACGAATTTTGGGGGGAGAGGATACTATCGTCGCGATCGGGGCAGGCCAGGATGTATTGAGTCTTCACGGTATTTTAATCCTGCCGCATGCTGTGATTCTTTTTCCGTCGACCTTTTGCTCTAGCGCGTCGGATCGATATAATTTGCGTATAAGGGCAGGCGTTCTACCCAAGGTAGATTTTTGAGCATTCGAGCTCTGCGTCGTCACGCGAGGGCTCACTAACCTATGCATGATTGAGGAGACGCACTTATGCAAACGATGAAAAAAATTCAATTCGTGTTCGTCCTGGCTCTGACAACGGGTCTGGTTGGATCCGCGGCCACAGCGGAAGAGATCAAGAGTGGTCTTCAGGAGGGCGACCGCGTACCGGCATTCTATGTCACAAAAGCAGGGGGTGCCCAAGACGATGGTAAACCCGATGGCTGGACCGGTTGCTATCGCCGTTATTTGGGAAACAAGCCGGTCGTGATGGTTTTCGCGCGTAGCACCGATGAGAACCTAGCCAAGCTCGTACAAGAAATCGATGAGACGGTAGCTGCAAATTCAGACAAAAAAATGGCGTCGTTCGTCAACATTATCGGCAAAGATGCCGACAAGGCTGCCAAGTCAGCCAAGGAATTTGCGAAAAAACACGACTTTAAAAACGTTGCCATCTGTGTGGCTAAGGATTTGCCGAACGGGCCGGAGGGCTTTGCGATTTCTCCTCAAGCCGATGTAACGGTCATGACCTACGTCAACGGTACGGTGAAAGACAATCAATCGTTCGGCGAGGGCAAGGTGAATGGCGAAGGAATTGCTTCGGTTGTTGCCGGGACCAAGAAGATCCTCAACAACTAGTTTAGTAACCACTGCAAGAAATGATGAAAGTATGTGACCGTACAGGCAGGCGAGAAGATAGGCTGTCGCACGGCTGCCAGCACACCAATAGAGACCGCTTCGCACGATGCGGAGCGGTCTTTCACTTTCA
>JAYYJN010000272.1:0-10357 GCA_036146215.1 Planctomycetota bacterium | reverse complement strand
TGACGCTGTTTTGGATAATTTATGGTAGACAAGGTGGAAATGAATTCATTTACTTCCAGTTCTGACGCGCGTTTTGATCAATCCAAAACCTTTGTAGTATGGGTGTGGAGTTGTCTGCCTATGCTTTTGATCACCGCCTTATTTTCGCTGGCTATCGGCGAGGGTTACATGCAGGTAACTTTCCTTCCCAGCCTCTTTCATAAATTTGATGCTGAAATTGAATACACCTATATTCCCAATCAGAAGTCGATAACTTGGCAAGGAAATTACTCAATCCCAAGTCCGCCTATCGGGATCAATTCGGATGGAAATCGCGGATCGGAAACCGACTGGTCAAAAAAGGTTATCCTCGCTCTCGGCAGTTCGGACGTTATGGGCCCGGGTATTGAAGATGATCAGACGTGGGCGGTGAATCTGGAAAAAAAACTTCGTGCCGAGTCTGATGATGAAGGGATTGAAGTTGTGAATGCAGGGATCGCTGGACATGGTCCGTTTCATCATATGGTAATCTTCCAACGTATTCTTGCCGATCAAAAAACGGCGATCGACACCGCCATAATTAGAGTGAGTGTGGGGGATCGTAATTTCCGGCGCCCAAAACAAGTCTTACCCAAGAGTAGCTTGCATAAGTTTCTTCGTGATCATACGGTATTCGTCCGACATTTGATTACTAGATTAAATGCGCAGATCCGATTGTTTAAGCGATCTTTCATACCGTTTCCCTTCCGTAAAAAAAACGATACGGCACATACACGCACCCTGCAAATGGCAGAAAAAATGTGGTCGGAAAATAAATCTTATTGGAATGAATCTATTGGCAACGCCCGACAACAGCAGACGAAGATACTATTTCTTGTGATCAATCCTACGGATTCGGCGGGAGAGACCTATCTGGCAACTCAGTTGAGCGAACTGTGCGAGATTCTCAATTATGGTACGGTCTTAGAATTGGGTTCCGAGCGATTCGGTTTGAAATCTCTTAGCGACAGAGAACGGCAACGATTTTTTGAGAGCGAATTAACGTTGGGATATGATCCTCACGCGAACCCAAAACAGCATCAGATAATTGCAGAATCACTTAAGGAATTCTTAATGGAGGAACAGGAACGCTGAACGGTTTGGAAAAGAGTAAATCCGAACCGATCAATCGTTTCATCAAACCGTCTTATGAACATAGCCGATTATTACGAATCCGGGTTTAGTTATAACGAGTTTCTGAATCAGTATGCCTCTGAGGGTGACCGCAATCGATGGGGACAAGTTTATGAACAGACAAAGCTTAGTCCCGAACAGACAGGATTGCTCGGCAGTTTTGTTCGCGAAATGCATGTGCTGTGTCTGGCCGGGGCTTGGTGTGGCGATTGCGCTGAACAGTGTCCGATCTTCGGCGTATTTGAAGCAGCGACGGAGTTGATTCATATACGTTACGTGGATCGGGATGCCCATGCAGAACTGAAGGAAACACTTACAATCTGTGGGGGGGCGCGGGTGCCTCAAGTCGTCTTCTTTAGTGAAGATATGCAACAAGTTGGTCGTTATGGAGATCGAACCCTGGCGAAGTATCGTCGGATGGCGGCCTCACTCGAAGGGGCTGCCTGCAGTACGGGGATTCTCGGTGTAAACAACCAACACTCGGAGGTCGTTCAAGATTGGCTTAACGAGTTTGAGCGGATCCAACTTATCTTGAGAACGTCACCAAGATTGCGGACAAGACATTCTGACTGAGGGGTGGAGTTGCGAATGTGTATGCTTTTCATCGCGCCACGTCAGAGTGACCAGAGGACACATTGGTCGGCGTCACTGGTTCAGACCACTGTCGATCGTGTGCCACCATTGGTTTCCAAGGTTTCCAGGCAAGCCATGCTGCTTGACGAGCGTTCTGTTGCAATGCGATCTCGCACCTCGCTCCGTTGGATCGAAATGTGTGGGGGTGCAGAAACGCCGATGCGAATTCTGCTGCCCTGAACACCAAGAATAACAACTCGTATCGTGCCGCCGATGACGATTTCCTCGCCGACCCTCCGACTGAGAACCAACATGATTTGACTCCAGAATCGTTTGATTTTGAGGACGTAAACGCATCTTTGCCGGAAATAATCCGCCTGGCCGTTTCTCCTCGATTGCAGCATGCTAGTCGACACTCGTTAAGGAACGATGAGCATTGAGTTACTTGTTTGTTAAAAGCAAATAACCCATAGACTCTGGAAAGAATGTGCTTCTGCCCAAACACGACTGGTGAACGTTCAGGCGATCCTGCCGAGCATGGCAGGCTCTATTGAGATCAGAAAATTATCTACTGCAGTTGGAATCGGGCGATCACCGCATTATGATCCGAACCGGTCTGTGCCGGGCCACCGGGCAGAATTTCATATGATCCTTTTTCATACAATTTGGCCATTGCTGGCGATGCGAAAATGAAATCGATCATTGAGCGATATGGTTCCTTATTGTAAGTGACCCGTTCTTTCTCGGGCACATCAGAAAAGAAAGAGGTCATCTCCGTTTTTCCACCACCTAATATCGTTTGTAGTGGAACACTGTCGATCGTGTCATTAAAATCGCCGCAAAGCAATATATGTGCCTGGGGATCAGATTTCAAAATGTCATCGAGCACACCTCTCACTGCCTGAGCCTCTCCGGTTCGGATGGCATCCGCCTTTTTTCCACCGTACTGACTCTTAAAATGTACGGCCAAGACGTGCAAAGGAGGTCCTTTGTCAGGCATTATATGAGCATGCAAAAGATCTCGGCTGAAAGACATCTCTTTGCCATTTGTATCAGGAAAACGCAAATGGCGATAACTGATGACCGGGCCGACCGGCAGGCGAGATAAGATGGCGACATCGATCCCGCGTCTATCGTTTCCCTCCGTCAATATGACATGCTGATAACCAAGATCTGCGAGCAATGCCCGGTTGAACAATTCCAGGTATCCTCGGTTTTCAACTTCCTGGAGTACAAGGATGTCTGCATCGACTTGGCGAATACTTTCCGCAAGCAAAATCAAATCTTTTCGTAATTTGGTTCCCGTTTTTTCATCACCGTGGTAAGGATCATCCTGATCATCAAACAAATTCAAAACATTTAAAGATGCAACGGTAAGCGTATCACCGAGAGTTCGATTAACGGGTGCCCCCGCGGTTACCATTTCAGAAAGTGCCGCCTCATCCTCAAGCACTTCGATAAACTGGGGACCCAGGATACGAATATTCGGGTTACCGCGATATTTATAGAGCATCCCCCGAACCTTGATTTTCTTTCCCTTGTAGAGCGTTTCGGGAGGCTTGGAAAATTGCTCGACAACATGACGATCGATGAAACCAGTGAGGTCAGACCGCTGCCTGCCAAAGTTCAAAAACCGATGCCCGCCGCTACTCTTTCCGGTATTCGCGACCTGCCCCACCAAAAATACCTCTTCACCCATATGATGCGGGGCATCTTCCCATTGGATGATCGGCAACAATGCCTCCGAATCAATACTTGCAGAAGACGGAACCGTCGCCTCCGGTTGGGTAATCGACGGTTGGGGGCTCGACTCTTGGTCGACCTCGACGGCCACTGCATCTGCTGATGTGTCAGGTGGAGTGTCGCAACCACTTGCTGCCAGAAGGCTGATGAGGAGTAAATAAAAAATAGTGCGATGCATCGATTTCTTTCAAGCTGTCGCAACGTTTTTCTCACCATAAAGGCGCCGATTCTGGACCGCACCCTGAGAAATTAGTTGATTGTGAACGCTTCCTATCTACCAGTCGCACTTCCTCATTACGGAGCGATGAGAAGGCGACTCGGCGTTTCTAAATATCCCTTCACATCATTAAGAAACCGCGCTGCAGCTGCCCCATCTACCAATCGATGGTCGTAGGAGAGGCTGAGCGGCATCATTAAACGAATCTTTACTTCCCCATCTTTGACGACTGGCATTTCACGCGAACGTCCGATCAAGAGAATTGCAACTTCCGGAACATTGATCACAGGAGTTGAATAGGTGCCGCCAATTGCACCCAAATTACTGATTGTGAACGTGCCTCCACGCATATCATCCATGCTCAGTTTGCCGTCCCGCGCTTTTTCCGCGAAGTGAGTGATTTCGCGCGACAACTGAGGAATGCCCAGGGCATCTGCACCGCGAATGACCGGCACGACGAGTCCGCGCTCGGTATCCACCGCGACCCCTACATTGACATATTGTTTGTAAATAATCTCGTTAACGTCCATGTCGAGGGACGCATTGATTGCCGGGTGATGGCGAAGTGCTTGGGCAACGCTCCGGACAACAAATGGCATAGTGGTCAATTTGATTCCAGCAGCGGCATAATCCTTTTTGCTAGACTGCCGGATCTGCTCCAGTTCTGTGATGTCTGCGTCGTCAAAGTTGGTGACATGCGGTGCGGTTGCCTTGGAATGAACCATGTTTTTGCCGATGGTCGCACGAATTTTTGGAATCCCGCTTCTGAGAGTGGGTCCATAGGCGTCTTCGCTCGCATCACCGTCGGGTCCGGAGACAGCGGCAAGATGCGACCCGGAGCTCGTACTGGTGGGGGCGGCATTTGCCGAAACAGTTGTTGTTCGGACAGCGCCTCGAATATCTTCCTGCGTGATGCGACCGTCGGGTCCTGAGCCTCGGATGACCGCCAGGTCGACCCCGAGTTCCCGCGCATAACGCCGGATTGCGGGACTCGCCGCTGATTGGTGCCCAGCATCCCCATTGCCAGACACTCTCGGCGCGGTCGTTTGAATTGGCGCCGCTGCGGGGGTCGGCGCCATGGGCATCGTCGGTGCGATCGGCGTTGCCGGTTCCCTGGCGACCGGGGTGGCTACCGAGGGTTCCGCAGTTGCAGGTATGGTCTCTGTCGGCGGTGCTACCGGTTCGGGTATGTCTGGCGGGGCAGGAGCCTGATCCGTCGCAGTCGCAGTTTCGATCTGCTCGGTATCGGCATCGCTCTGGATCGCTTGCTCGACTTCGGGTGCTTGAGTTGGTGAACTCCCTGCCTCAGGATCAAGCGTGATAAGCGAGGCACCGATCGCCACAGTTTCTCCGACTTGCACATGCACCGCCGCCACCCGCCCAGCTTCGGTTGAGGGCACCGGTGCCACCGCCTTTTCCGTTTCCAGTTCGACAATATCCTGCTCCGCCGTAACGACATCACCGACCGCTACTAGCACATTAAGTACGTCTCCGGAATCGATGCCGTCACCAAGATCAGGAACTTTTACTTCAATAGACATAGGTTCATCAGTATAAATTTTGATTTGGTTTAAAGGGTATCTATTTGCTTTCTATTATAGTCCGCATCGATCAAGCAAAATATGGATCAATCTTGTCGCGGTCATAAGCAAAGTTTTTGATCGCATCATCCACGGTTTTACGCGGTATTTTGCCCTGAAGCGATAATTTATAAAGAGTCGCAATGACGATGCTTTCGGCATCCACTTCAAAATGTCTTCGCAGCGACTCACGCGTTTCGCTTCTGCCCATACCATCGGTTCCCAATGCGTAGAGTCCACCGGGAATCCAGGGGCTGATTTGTTCGCTCACAGCACGAACGTAATCGGAGGACGAGATGAACGGACCCTCCAGACCTGCAACGAGATCTTCTAAATAGGAGGTTTTTGCCTCTTCAGTGGGATGGAGTCGATTGTAACGCTCGGTCGCTTGGGCTTCACGCGCCAGTTCTGTGTAGCTGGTAACGCTCCAGACGGTGCTTGAAATTCCGTAATTTTCTGCCAGCAATTGCTGTGCAGATAAACTGCTGTTGAGAATCGCACCGCTACCGAGTAGCTGGACATGATGCTCGGCTTTATCCACAACTTCTGTTTTAAGTTTGTACATTCCCCGGATGATCCCCTCGGTAACTCGATCGGGATCTTCCATCGCCGGCATGACGTAATTATCGTTCTCACATGTGACATAGTAGATCACATCTTCGTTGTCTTGATACATCCTCTTCATGCCATCCATCACAATGACTGCAATCTCATAAGCGTATGCCGGATCGTAGGAGCGTACCGACGGAAATGCGATTGCGTTGAGCAAGCTGTGTCCATCCTGGTGCTGGAGACCTTCTCCATTGAGCGTTGTTCGACCTGCCGTTCCTCCGATCATAAAGCCGCGAGCTCGCGCGTCCGCAGCACACCAGATGAGATCACCGATCCGCTGAAAGCCGAACATCGAATAATAGATGAAGAAGGGAATCATCGGCTCACCAAGTGCGGAATAGGAGGTTCCCGCAGCAATGAACGATGCCATGCTGCCCGCTTCAGTAATTCCCTCCTCAAGGATTTGTCCATCCTTTGCCTCTTTGTAATAAAGCAGTTGCTCCGAATCGACTGGTTCGTAAAGTTGCCCCGTGTGGGCGTAGATCCCACATTGCCGAAAGAGTCCTTCCATCCCAAAGGTCCGCGACTCGTCGGGAACAATCGGGACAATGCGCTTGCCGACATGTTCTTCCCTGAGCAGTTTGCTTAAAAGCCGAACAAATGCCATGGTGGTTGACATCGGCTTCCCTTTGCTGCCACCCAAGAATTCTTCGTAACCCGCCAGAGTAGGCGTTTCCAACTTCATCCGTTTTTGGCTTCGGGCGGGCAGGGATCCACCTAAAGCCTCTCGCCGCTCGCGCAGATATTGTAATTCCGGACTATCCTCCGCCGGTTTATAAAAGGGAGCGCTGGAAACTTCATCATCTGATATGGGAATCCCGAACCGACTCCGGAATTCCCGCAATTCTTCTTCGTTAAGTTTTTTCTGATTGTGCGAGATATTACGACCCTCACCCGCCTCGCCCAAGCCGTACCCTTTGATCGTTTTTGCCAGGATAACCGTCGGCTTTCCGCGGAACTCAACGGCCGCCTTGTAAGCCGCCTAGACTTTTTCTGGATCGTGCCCACCGCGTCGAAGTTTGACCAGACGCTCGTCCGAATAATTCTTGACCATTTCGAGCAATTCAGGATACTTGCCGAAAAAGTGCTCTCGGATGTACCCGCCGCCAGCAACCTTATATTTTTGATATTCTCCGTCCACAACTTCCATCATCCGCTTTGCCAGTAGGCCCTGGTGATCTTTTTCAAAAAGCAGATCCCAGTCGTCTCCCCACAAGACTTTAATAACGTTCCAACCCGCGCCTCGAAAAACCGCCTCGAGTTCTTGAATAATTTTACCGTTGCCGCGCACCGGTCCATCAAGGCGTTGCAGGTTACAGTTAATCACGAAGGTGAGGTTGTCGAGTTTCTCGCGCGCCGCAAGCCCAATCGCACCGAGTGTCTCCGGTTCATCACATTCACCATCTCCTAAGAACGCCCAGACACGATTTTCGGTCGTATCCTTGATCCCACGATCGCGTAGGTATTGATTGAATCGTGCCTGATAAATTGCCATGATCGGCGCAAGGCCCATCGACACGGTTGGGTACTCCCAGAAGTCGGGCATCAACCATGGATGCGGATATGAGGAGAGTCCCGGTACATCGCGGAGTTCACGACGAAAATTGACGAGATTTTCCTCCGTCAACCTACCCTCAAGAAAAGCCCTCGCGTAAATACCCGGGGAGGCGTGCCCCTGAAAGTAGACTCGGTCGCCTCGAAAATCACCGTAATCACCTCGTAAAAAATGATTTAAAGCAACCTCATAGAGTGTGGCACTGGAGGCAAACGTCGAAATATGTCCACCGATCCCGGGTGATACCTGGTTGGCACGCGTGACCATCGCCATCGCGTTCCAGCGAATGATACTCTTGATGCGGCGCTCGATTTCGCGGTTCCCGGGATAGACGGGTTGCTTGTCGATCGGAATCGAGTTCACATACGGCGTGTTGGCCGTAAACGGTAGGTCGACCCCTTCCCGATGAGCCTGGTCCTCAAGCTTACTAAGCAAATAACGGACCCGTTCCGGACCTTTCTGCTCGAGCACGTATCGCAGTGATTCAAGCCATTCGGCCGTTTCCGCAGGATCAACGTCTTGTCCGCTATTCGAAGTTTTCACATCCGTGGCCATTGCTTTAAATCCGGGGTGTCATGATGCCGCAAACAAGGAGTCGTCTTTGACGGTTGTCTTTGCCGGTGTTTGCCTGTGATTGAAGGGTTCTCGAATAAGCCAACCCGCACCTTGGTTTCACATACCAAACGGCTTCAACGATCGTCATCATCTGTCTCTCAGGCGAGCTAAAACGTGCTTCCCGTCCTGTGTTGAAGTGGGGCCTAGCATCGCCAAGCAAAAAAACCGGTAGCTAGCTTATTTTCCCCAAGTTACGGCGAAACGTAAAGAGAGGTTTGCCGTATCTCGAGGCAGTTTTCGCCCTCTCAGAATGGCTTCACGCCCGTCGAATCCCTTTAACCGACAGGTTTTCTCTTGGGTCGATAGACTTCGGTTGCCAATCCCAGGTGCACCTCGGCTGCAAATGCCAAGGTTTCACTAAGTGTGGGATGAGGGTGAATCGACTCGGCCAAATCACGGGCCGTCACTCCCATTTCGATCGCCACGACACCCTCGGCAATTAACTCACCGGCCCCACTGCCGACCAAACCGACACCGAGCAATCGCTCCGATTCTGGTTCGAATAAGAGTTTTGTCATGCCCGAGGTCGCCCCGACCGCTTGTGCCCTTCCACTCGCTGCCCATGGGTACTGGGCAACTTCGTACGTGATTCCCTCTTGCTTCGCCTGATCTTCAGTTAATCCGGCCCATGCAATTTCGGGGTCCGTGAACACAACGGCTGGAATCGCCAATTTATCGAATTCGGCCGGCTCACCGGCCATCGCCTCAACAGCGATCTTCCCTTGATGGGCCGCCTTGTGGGCTAGCATCGGCTCACCCGCAACGTCTCCGATCGCCATAATTTTCGGATCCGCGGTTTGTTGTCGAAGATCAGTAAGCACAAAACCTCGCGGATCGATTTGTACACCTGTGTTTTCTAATCCCAGGTTATGGCTGTTTGGTCTTCGACCAACCGATACCAGGACTCGATCAAATTTCTCCGTCGCTGCCAACTCACCCGCCATGACGACTTCAATCTGATTTCCAAGATCGATCAGGGCGGTCACCTCAGTCCGGAGATGAATATTTTCAAAACAATCTTCGAGACGTTTGTGAAGGGGTTTTACGAGATCGCGGTCCGCACCCATCAATAATTGATCCGTCAATTCAACAACCGATACCTTCGTACCAAGTTCGGCATAGACGGTGCCCAGTTCCAGGCCAATGTAACCACCACCGACAACCAACAATTTTTCAGGGATATCTGTCAACGCCAAGGCGGCAGTTGAATCCATGACCCGCGGATTGTCGATTTGGAAAACAGACGGCATAGCCGGGGAGGATCCGGTTGCCAAGATGACGCGATCGAATGATAGTAAATCACCCTCTTTGTAAGTTTCAGGATCACCACCACTGAGACGTAGTGAGTCAGAATTTTCAAATACTCCATCTGCTTGTATGACGCGCACTTTTCGTTTTTTTGCCAATTGTGCCAGACCACCAGTAAGTGTCTGGATCACTTTTTCTTTGCGGGCCCGCATTTTTTCGACATCAATCTGAGCCGCGCCCAAGGATACACCCCACTCGGTCATCTCGCGACTTTCGCTGATCACCTTGGCAACGTGAAGCAGAGCCTTGGAAGGAATACACCCTCGCAACAGGCAGACGCCGCCTAGCTTTCCCTCCCGGTCCACTATGGTGACGTCGAAGCCAAGATCTGCTGCCATGAAGGCGGCGGCGTAACCACCGGGGCCACCACCGAGTACGACCAATTGTGAATGCATCAAATGTAATTCCTTTTCATCTGCCAAGGTTATATTTCTGCCGTGCTACCCCGGAATATATTATTTTCCCCGTCTCACCAACGATTGCAACCACCGGAATTCCTTGCCTTACAAACAGGATTAGTGCGGTGCCGCTTGCCGCAAGGCCCGCTTGTTGTTCAAGTTGAATCCGCGAACAGAAAATAATTCTACCGCGGTATTGAAATTTTTCATACGTCTGCATCAGATCATACTGCAGCGCGAGGCAGGTGAGACCATGGCTGATCGGTTGCATACCCGAATGCCTTTCAGTAACCCTCTTAGGATCGACTCTCCCTGCTAAACACATTTGAATTGTGTTATTCTTAAAGGTTCCTGTATTGACTGTGTGTACGTGCAATCGCTGCGTCGCATCGGACAAATCAAAGGCGGTGGAGTGACCGATGAGGGTTTTATATCTGGATTTTGGAAGTTGCCCTAAAACTCTTCAACACGGGCACTCTGCGCTGGAGTGTAAATTAAAAATAAGCTGAATTAAGGCGGAGCATATCGATGATTCCCTACAATGATCCAACGAAACGGATTCCTGTTGCGGCCAAACGGAAACGGGTATGGTTAGTTGCCAATG